>NZ_JAHLEC010000158.1 GCF_018861705.1 Clostridium psychrophilum
ACATGAAGTTGACTTTTGTTCTTGCCATAATAATAACCTCCTTGCATTGAGATTATTATCTCATAAATTTAAAAACATGGGAATGTGGGTAATATTTGACGCTTACAAATGTAGTGATGTTAAAAAATATTATGAAATCCAGAAATCTAGAGGAGTTAGGTTTTTAACTAATAACATAGTTGAAACTGATAACTATTACTATATTCAAACTATACCATCTAGTTTTACAGGATTTTCTTATGGATTAATAGAATGGAAAAACACAGTAGGAAATTACTCAGATAAAGGATTTACTCTGTTAAGCTTAGATTTTAAAAAACCTTCAGACAAATATGTTAATAACATTAAGGATCTTGACCATGCAGCTACAAGAATATTAGCAAAGGACAGAGATGCAGCAATACTCGAACTTATGGAGTTAACTAATTACAATTTTGATTTTGCAATATATGTGAAATCTATGAATTCTATTACGTCAGTGGCAAGAGTTATAGATGGTCATTTTGCTATGGTATTTACATCTGGAATTAAGCCTTATGTATCTGATGAAGAATCTGGTCCTACTGAAAAATTTGTGCAATATTACGGTTCAAGAGTGCACCATCTTGCTTTCAATACAGAACATATTGAATATACATTTGAAATGCTAAAGAAGAATGAAATGGACTTTTTGATAGAATTAATAGGTTCGACCGAGGAAGGTTTAAAACAAACCTTTACTTGCCCATCAAAAAATACATTTTTAGTAAATGAGTACATCTACAGATATAATGGGTTTGATGGATTCTTTACAAAAGGAAATGTAGCAGATTTAACTGGTGCAACTTCAAAGCAGTAAATCTTTAAGCTTTGATTTTTTATTTGGAAAACACCATAGTTATTTGATAGCAAAAAATTTGCAATAGCCCATACAGTAGACAATTTTATTAGGTCTACTGTATGGGCTATTGTATTATTTTTATATTTAATTAAAGGGGGACTCTAATTAAAAAAAAATTATTAATTACTATATATTCATAATAACAAGTAATTGTGATATTAGTATCAAATATTTATGTGAAAAATATGTGAATTTAACTCTATAAAAGAATCATGAATAAAATTAAGTCCTCTTATAAATATGATGATCAGGAAAAGTAAAAATTCTATTCTTATTAATGCTTACAATCCTGCTATTTCATTAGAAATACAGCTAAGTTGAGGCTGAAACAGTTTTAATATTTTCATTAAGAATATAATAGCGTGTTGAAAAACTTGCTACTGACGCAATTAACATTGAAATTGATGCAATTACAGAAAAGAATTTGTTCTCATTTTTCAAAGATGTTTTTTTATCATTAGATTCACTAATTAGTCTTAAAAAGTCTGCCAGTTTATGTATCATTATTTACCCCTTTTTTAAGATTATTTATAATTACATTGTATTTTTATCGTCAATAGGTATTTAAATCATTTAATATTAGGATAAATTCAACACGTGATTTTTATAAATGATATCCGTTCGCTTAATAATATAAACATAGAAAGCCATTACCCATTTACAAAAAAAAATTAACCGATAATATGTATAAGTATATATATATATTATCGGTTGAATTACTTTTTTATTTACATAAATTTTTTACTTCAAGACCTAACCATATAAATAAAGTAGGTATAAATAAAATAACATAAAAAACAGTATGATATATTAGTGGTGTCATTCTTTGAAGCGTAACATGTGTAGAATAACTAATAAATATATGTGGTATCCAAACATATAAATTTTCAAAATATTGTGGAGATACTACTTGATTTATTATGATAAGTACTAAATAACATATAAAAACAGATATAAAATTTTTAATTTTAGATTTATCTTTAGTTAATGACATACCAAATACAATATATAAAATTATAAATATAGTCCTAATAATGCATTCAGAATAGTAAGGATTGTAAGTTTTGTATAAGCCAGCATAGTTAGGAAATCCAGGTGTGTTATAAATAATAATTGAACTGTTATATTGATATATAACACCATGTATAGACCATGCAATCATAAAGGCTACAAAACTAAAAATTGTTTGTATTAAAAATGATTTTATATTATTTTTTACAATGATGGGTGTATGTTTTGAGTTTATTAAATATATAAGTACACTTAGAACAAGTAATCCTATAATCATTGTTTTAGGCATAGAAAAACCTCCTTATAGGGGTATTAAAAACATAGATACCTTCTTCTTTTATGGAATTATTGCAAATATGGGCTATATCTAATATAGGTTTCTAAGCTCCAAACCTTACATTTTTTAAATCTAAATATATGTTAAAGGAGTGTAGCTTTATAATATATATTCCAAACTATAATAGTTTTTCAATTATTTCAGCTCTTTTATATGCATCATCTGTTATTTCTTTTGGATAGTGCATGTACTCTAAAAGTTTAATGGCATTCCTTGTTTGAGAAATACCTTTTTTTATTTTGTAGTCAAAGCTTAATCCATTTTTAGTATCAACTTTTTCACTAAAGTAATAAAACACATAATTTTCTTTTAAAATATCAACTAGGTCTTTATCATGAGTAGTCACAATAGAAATACTTTTCCCATTATTTATATATTTTAATATTCCTGCTGACATAGAAATTCTCTCTATTGGGTTTGTACCCCTAAATATCTCATCTATTGGGCAAAATGCTGGCACATCTTTTTCTAGAGCTCTAATTATTCGAAGAATTGATTCTACCTCTGACATAAAGAAACTTTTTCCTTTTGTTAAATCGTCTGATGGGCTAATGGATGAAACTATATTAAAGAAAGGTGCTTTGTATTCTTTAGCTAAAACAAAATAGAAGCTTTGGGCAAAAATTATATTCACACCTAGCATTCTTAAAAAAGTGGACTTCCCAGACATATTTGTTCCCGTAAGTACAATACCTCCCTTTTCTATGTTAATTGAGTTCCCAACGGCATTCTTTATAAGAGGATGTATTCCATTCACTATATTTAAAGAAATCTCTTTTGTAAACACAGGCTTTACACACGGATACATTAAACAATGTTCATAACCTGAAATAGAAATTAGTGCTTCTAATTCTCTCACAATATAATAAAGCTCAAGCAAAACTTGCTTTTCCTCTTTTATTTTATCAGATATAGAATAATAAGCAGTTTCTTCTAGAAGGAAAAGCACGGAAAGAGGTTCAAACAATCCAGCCCACATGTTTATAAACGCAATTAATCTTGTGCCTCTATCTATGCTCTTTATGGATTTAAGCAAAGAAGCTATTTTATCCCGATAATAAATAATATCTTTATTATCTATACTTATAATCTTTTTAGCTGCCACAATGTTTTTTCTTAAATAAAGAATACCATTAGTCTTAATAATGCTTACTTCTCTAGAATTTATATTAATATCAATATAACTGAGGACGAAAAGTGCTATCATAAATTTTACATTTACAAATATTGAAAGAATAATTATTATTAATGGTATTATTTTACCCATAAAAGTATAAATATAATATTTTGTTTTATTTATTGTAAGATCAGTCTCAAGCATATTTAAAAAACCATTTTTAAAATCGTTGTTTAAATTAAAGAAAATGCACGCAAGACTCTCCCTTAAATTACTATTTTCATTAAATAACTTAATTAAACGTCCTCTTTCTTTTACCTTCTCTTCCTCCATTAGTGGATTTCTTAACATTGAATATAGTGCTGATTCTCCGGAACTGCTATAGGTCCTATCTGATTTTTCGTATATCTTATTCATATCTAAATCATCCCATGTTTGATCATCTAATGCATAGTCAGTTTTGGGACTCATATTAAAAAACTTTCTAATCTTTTCAAAATTTCTTGTCTTATCCATATCTTTGTTATTATCATCTTTTATTAATCTTAAAACCCTTTTGTTCAAATATTCACGTAGGGTATTTAAAATCGTTTTCCCTATATTCAAGTTTATTTTTCCCTTTCGTATTACATATGTACTTTCGATATTATAATTATACCGTAATATGGATATTTTGAATAAAATTGTTTTATCATTTATATTTTATGGATATGTGCGTTTGGTATATTAAGTATGTACTAGTAACCATAATTATTAGGATTGCAACTATGTTAATATCTAATAATGTCGTTAAGATCTGTTTCAACGGGATTTGTTGTATCATATTTCTAAAATACATTTTATTTTCTTTTATGTATTCTATTGGAAAAATGATATAATTAACTAAATATTTATGCTGAACTCGTAGAAGATTTTGAAGTAAGATTATAAATAATGTGAAAAGGAGTGTTTGAATGATAAATAGAAATGACTTATTGAAAACTTATATTCCAATTGCAATTTTTGGATTTCTATGCTTAACAAGTATAGGTTTGACCAGTGTTGCCGGATTAACTATTTTGTTTTCAATATTGTATATATTTATTGAAAACAAAAGGAAAATGGGAGATATCGGTTTTATTCCAAAAAACATTTTATTTGATATAAAAAAATATTGGTGGTTAATTTTGATCCCTGTTGTTTTGGATATTGTATCGATTAGTTTGTCTAAACTTGTTCTACCAGAGTTCTATTTGCATGTTTTAGAACGCACAAAACCGATGTTATCATTTGATAAATTGTTTTTAATGATACCTCAATTGTTAATTTTAGCATTTGGTGAGGAAATAGCATTTAGAGGTTTTTTCCAGACTAAGCTTTGCAATATTACAAAATCAATTTGGGCTATTATCATTACTTCATTATTTTTTGCCATAGGACATTTTTCGACTGGCTCCATTTCAGTTATTATTTATGACTTGTTTTTTATTTTTATAGATAGTATTTTTTACGGCATAATTTATCAAAAGACTAAGAATATTTACTCCTGCACTATTTCACATTTTTTATCAAATGTCATTGGGATATCTATTCTTTTATTTATTTGATTAAACATACAGGATGCGAGAAAACTCTATAATTAAGGTGAAATATAAGACATAATATTCTAATATAATAAATGTAGTGGAAGTCATCTTTTACGTCATTTGTATTATTATTATTATTTAGACCTGTTGTAAAATGAAGTTGAACCAATAAAAAATCCATAGTGGATTATTCTGTGTTATGCTTTAATCGTCTAAAACAAAAACATACAGGAGGATAATCACTATGGAATACCCAAATAATAACACACAATCACGTAAAAATAAACACTTAAACTTGGAAGAACGCGTTATGATTGAAATTCGTCTTAAAGATGGCTTTTCACCATATAAAGTAGCTAAGGAACTTAAACGTCCAATAAACACTATTCTTAATGAAATACAGCGCGGTACTACAACTCAAATGATACAAGGCAAACCAGTTGAAATGTACCTTGCAGATACCGGTGAAGCTATTTACAGAAAGAATCGTTT
>NZ_JAHLEC010000159.1 GCF_018861705.1 Clostridium psychrophilum
TGAAATTTTCATATTAATTTACAATATTTTCAAGAGGCATAGCCTAAAATTTGAAATAGCTTAACTCCTACCGGAGAAAATATAGCTTTTTGTGGCTTAATCATAATATATATTATAAAGTAATTATTATTTAAATCAACATTACAACGATAAGATTATATTTATACATAAAATAAAGACTAAATTATTTTACTAGAAAAATTTTTTATGTTAATTAAAATGGAGGTTATATAAATCAAAAACTCAACAAAACATTCAATAGTCATAGGTGCTGCGTTATTTGCAATGTTCTTCGGTGCAGGAAACCTAATTTTCCCACCAGCATTAGGAAAGGCAGCCGGAGATTCAGTTCTATTTTCAATTATAGGCTTCCTTATTACAGGAGTGGGTATTCCCATATGTGCTATAATTGCCTGTGCTAAAATCAATGGCGATTTCAAAAAAATGGCAGATAGAGTAGGACCAATATTTTCTGTAATAGTCTCTATAGCCTTAGTTCTTATTATAGGACCTTTATTTGCAATTCCAAGAACTGCTGCAACAACTTTCGAATTAGGAATACACCCTTTATTTCCATCAATTGGACAGAATATATCAATTATAGTGTTTTTTGCAATAGTTCTTGCATTTGCGCTTAAACCTTCTACAATAATTGATAAGATAGGCAAAGTACTTACACCAGCACTTTTATTAATGCTCGCTATAATTATAGTTAAAGGAATAATATATCCTATTGGACCAATTGTAAATACATCTTACCAAGGTGGATTCTCAAAGGCATTAATAGAAGGATATCAAACAATGGACGCTATGACTGGTGTTATATTTTCATCAATAATTATTTCGTCTATTAGAGCAAAAGGTTATAAAAGCCAAAAAGATATAATGACGATAACTATGAAATCAGCTTTAGTGTCTTTAATCGGGTTATCCTTTGTATATACTGGACTTATGTATCTTGGAACTCAAACAACTACGTTGTTTTCAAAAAGTATATCTAGAACCAGTTTGGTTACAGAAATTGTTAAATTAGACCTAGGTAGTATGGGTAGCGTTATACTTAGTTTATGTGTTACTCTTGCATGCTTAACGACTGCTATAGGAATACTTTCAGCTGGATCAAAATTTTTTGCTAAGCTTTTCAATGGTAAATTATCTTACAAAAGCATTGCTATTGGAATTGCTTTAGTAAGTGGAGTTATGGCTACAAAGGATGTTGATAGTTTAGTTAAATTGGCAAATCCAATTTTAAAAATTATATATCCAATTGTAATTGTTTTAATAGTTACTACTTTACTTGGTGATATAGTGAAAAATAATAAAGTAGTTACTATAACCACTTATACAGTTTTAATAGTAAGTGTTTTAAATACTATAATTGGTTTAACAGCAAATAGCAGTGAATTTTTTAAATATGTTCCTCTAGCTAGTGTAGGATTTGCATGGGTTATACCAGCTGTAATTGCTTTTGTAATTTCTAACCGTCTAGTAAATTCAAATCAGCAAAACAAAGTTAATGCTATATCAGTAAATGAATCAGAATAAGAACATATTTTTACTTCTCACTTTATATCTTTCATTAATATATTTTACTAATATTTATATTTGCAGCGTTTGACAAGAAGATGAGATGTTTATATTAGAAATCTATGAAGGTTGTCTTATAGAAAAGGGAAAGAAACGTATTAAAGGATTTTGTATTCCAATTAAAAAAATTGATTAGTTTAGGGATATATGCTTAATAATATATTGAATTAAATAGCAAAACAAACTAAAAAACCCCTCGAAATTTACTCGAGAGGTTATAAATGAATTCTAATTTGATATTAAATCATCTCCTGGATCGCTGCAACAGCTTCCGAGAAGATGCAACAGCTTCAGAGAAGATGCATTGACGACTTCAGAAGGAGAGTTGCCCCTTTGTAGTTCTTTGGAGTAGATAACAATTCTCAATTGTTATCCCCCCCACTAAAGTTTTCTATTTATTAGGGTACGCTACTCCCATTTATATAAGTAGGAGACTTTCATTCTTAAATGTCGTTAAAATTTGTTAAGATGCATCAATTTCGTCTAGAGTTTTACCTTTAGTTTCAATACCACCTAAAGCAACCACTATGGCAACTAATGCGAACACTATAGTTAGCATAATAAATACATAAGTGAAGCCAGCTTGCTTACCTTTAGTTTCATACACCACTCCAACGATATAAGGAGCGGCGATGGCACCAATACGTCCAATTGCAGCTGCCCAACCGGTTCCGGTGCCCCTAATACGTGTAGGATAAACTTCTGGCGTATAAGCGTACACAGCGCCCCAAGCTCCTAGACTGAAAAAGTAAAGTAGGCATCCAAAAGCAAGCACAGTAGATGCTGATGTCGCTTGACCAAATAAGTATGCTGACACGGCAGTTCCTGCCAAGTAACTTACTAAAACCGCTTTACGACCAATCTTTTCTATTAAATACGCTGCACTGTAATATCCGGGTAACTGAGCAATGCTAATAATTAATGTAAACTGGAAACCCCTTACTAAGCTGAAACCTTTGCCTACAAGTAGGGTTGGAGTCCATAAAACAAACCCATAATAACCAAAATTAATACCTAACCATAAAATCCATAACACAAGGGTACGCTTAAAATAGGCTTTAGACCATAAATCCGAAAGCTTAGAATTACCCATTTTCTCATTCTCCAGCTGATTGGTTACAGCCCCTTCATTATTCTTTACTCCGGCTTGTTGCTCCATTTTACGTACAATTTCATCTGCCTCTTTGAAGCGCCCTTTTTGTTCCAGAAAGAGAGGAGATTCCGGAATGTTCCTTCTCAGATAGGCGGCATACAGTGCTGGTATTCCTCCCAATAAAAAGCCAATACGCCAGCCATAAATAGGAATCAAGAGGTAAGAAATCAAAGCTGCAACGATCCATCCCCAAGCCCAAAAGCTCTCGAGCAAGACAACCATTCTACCACGCGATTTAGCGGGCGAGAATTCACTAACCAAAGTAGATGCTGCTGGCAACTCTCCGCCTAGGCCTAATCCCGTTAGAAACCGGAAGAATAACAATAGGGCAAAGTTAGGCGCGATGCCAGATAATATACTAGCTAATCCATATAACACAAGGGTAAACGTAACGACTGTTCTTCTACCCCATTTGTCAGCAACCATTCCAGCAACAGCCGCACCAATAGCCATTCCAATAGCCGAAACACTGCCGAGTAATCCTAAATCAGTGGGGGTAAGTTCCCACACCTTTCCAATTGAAGCCATCACACCGGCGACCATCCCTTGATCCATGGCATCAAACAACCATCCGATACCTACTAGAAACAGCACTCTCCAAAGCATGGGCGTAACTGGCAATCTTTCAATTCTCTTCGAAATACTACTCATTTGATTCATCTCACTTTCCTTTTTACTTTTATAAAAGTTTATCCACATCAGTAACTTTTATCCATTTTGTATAATATAATTGACATATCTATGATAATAACAGCTTCCTTCATAAATATAATTATAATAATATTTATTATATAACCTGATCATTTATATAGTTAATGTATATACACGTATATATACATTAACTATATTATAATATATATATAGATATAAATACAATAGTATATTAATTATTTTATTCGAAGGTATTTTTTACTGTCTTCTTTATTCGTTAAATAGCTAAAACCGTAAAGAATCATTTGATTTACAGTTACAATGATTAAGAAAAGGCTGAGTTTTACATAAAAGTAAACTCAGCCTTTTCTTATATTGTTAAAAAAAATCATATATTTATGACACTTCTTCTAAATGGGGGTAATCTCTCCACGAATTTCTTCAGCAGTATGTATTTTATAATTTTTAAACATAATAGATCCTATGTAACCACTGAAAATACTAACTATAATACAACCTAAGGCTGTTATTAACACTTTAGAAACTGGGTTATATGCAAACATTACTGCGAACCCTGCTATAGGGGTTGCTGTTCCTGGAGAATTGTTTACAAGTCCCATTAATGCAATTATTACTCCACATAAAGAACCACCTATAAAATTAGTCACATAAATCGGTATGGGATTTGCAGTGGTTATATCAGCTTGTGTTAGAGGTTCTATAGCAACTGAAATTGTATCTTTTTTACTCCCGAATTTCATTTTTGTAAATAACACGAAATTCATAAATGATGAACCAAATACTGATAATGCACCTATAGCCATAGGTGCACCGGTAAGCCCAAGCATTGCGGTTAAAGCCATTGAACTAAGAGGTGCAGTGGCAACAACGGTTATTGTTCCTCCAAGTACTATACCCATTATTATTGGGCTAGAACTTGACGCAGAAGTTAAAATTCTACCAATATTTAACAATGTGGCATCTACTACAGGAGTCATACAGTTTCCTATAAATCTAGTTAATGGTGCTGCAAAAACAATTATAACTATTAAGTCTAAGCCTCCTGGTAATTTTTTTTCTAGATATTTAACTACAAATGACATAAGGTATCCAGCTATAAATCCCGGTATGATACCAAGACCAGAACAAGATAACCCAAGCAATACTGCATATATCGGTGAAACTCCAAGAGCTAGAGGTACAAGTATTGCAGAGGCTACTCCTCCTAAACTACCGTTAGCTAAACCAACTCCTTTTAAAAATTTTATTTTTAACACATCACCAAAAAATGCAGAGTGAAAAGCTTCAACTAGAAAGCTTGCACAGGCAGCACTTGCTAGTGCACCCATCGCTTTCATTCCTTGAGGTGCTTTGTAACTAAAAAGTGTAAATAAAGCTAAAACTAATAATAAAAGACCAGTTCCTATTAAAATATTCATTTCTTTTCTCCTTATAAATTCAAATTTATTTTTAAGTCTTTACTTTCAGTAATTGAAATAGAATTTCTAAGATAATAATCACTTGGTTCCATTCCAAGTATGCCAGCAACTAGTGATCTATCGGTTCCATGGACTTTGTAAGTTTGACCAAATTTTTTTTGTTAATTGTTTAACATTCCACTAAGACAACATAATTTACATGCTAAATGGTTTCAATACAAAAGTCAAATATTAGAGCCATATATACAAATATCATTATGTAAACATATGACAGATCAAGCGGCGGAGAATAACCATTTCTTTTTAAATGAAATATTGGAAGTTGATAAGTTAGACATAATAGAAGGGGATTTCTAAAAAAAAATGTAATGCATAATTTTATATTAACTATAACCTATATATTTTTAAAGTTATAAAAGTCCGTGTTTTGAATAGGTTTGGATTCAGATGTTGAGCCGACCAAAACTATCACCATAAGTATATACTCAAATGATGATAGCCACCAAAATTGCTCAATTTCTGAAACAAGCTT
>NZ_JAHLEC010000160.1 GCF_018861705.1 Clostridium psychrophilum
TTTTTATTGAAATTTTCATATTAATTTACAATATTTTCAAGAGGCATAGCCTAAAATTTGAAATAGCTTAACTCCTACCGGAGAAAATATAGCTTTTTGTGGCTTAATCATGTTATATTATACATAACATTCTAATATAATAATAAACTACTTTTTTTAGTTTGTAAACTGTACAATATAGTTTAAAAATATTATTTGTAGTTTGATAAAAATAGATTATCATGATAAACTATTTTTAATAAGTAAAATTGAAAAGGGCGATTAAATGGTGCAAAAACGAAATTTAACCAAGGAAAAAATTATTCAAGCATCAGTTTTATTGGCTGATGAAATTGGGATTAATCAGCTTACTTTCCAAAAAATCGCGGAAAAACTAGGTATAAAATATCAATCTTTATATAATCATTTTGCTAACATAGATGATCTTAAAATAAAAATGACAGTATATCTTTTAAATAACTTGAAGTTAGAACTAATGCAAAGGTTAATTGGTAAAAGTGGTGAATTTGCTATTAGAGAGTTTGCATATGCATATAGGGATTTTGCTTTGAAAAATAAAACAGCTTATGGAGTTTATATAAGTGTTCCAAGTACACAAGATGAGGCTGTAAAACATCTAGCTGATAAAATCGGCATTATTATACGTAAGATTTTAAGTTATTATATAAAAGACGAAAATCTTACAATTCATAAAAGTAGGGAATTAAGGAGTCTTTTGCACGGTTTTGTCTCTTTAAGTGCACATGGATATTTTCAAAATCCGGTAAACTTAGAGAAGAGTTTTCAAATAATGATTGATGATTTTATTGCGTCTGTTTTGAAAAAATAGAAAAGAGTACCACAATAGTTTTTTAATGCAAAAGTAATTAGTTTAGCATTCTAATTTTCCTAATTACCTTTGCATTTTTTATAGACAATCAATATGTTTTTCAATATTTCTCTTACTTTAACTTAAAAGTTCTTGGAGCTACTCTATAGGTTAAAATTTTCATATTTAGTTTCCCCACTAATACAGTTAAAAAGAGTTGTTTTGCCTGCTCCATTTCGTCCTAATAATCCATATATTTTGCCTTTTTCAAAGGTAAATGAAGCTTTTTTCAGCACCTGTTTCTCTCCATAACTTTTTTCTATATTTTCAATTATTAATTTCATTTAATTTTACCTCCTCATTCCTTGCTTTTTCACTGTGATAATTTAATTTTCTGTGATCCAGCAAACAAAATTTGTGCTATTATTCTCTAGTGATTTTTATAAATCATTATATTTTTTTCTACTTCCATCCCTATTAAATAATTTCATTAAGTGTATTTCTTCAATAACTACAATACTTATAACGCTTAACAATATTAATGCTCCTTGCATATTGTGATTATTAATAACCGTTGGTTTAATGATTGACCAGCTTGCCCAAATTCCATTAATAACTCCAAATATTATCAAACTAGATCCACAATGTTTTTGTGATATATCCCATGTGTCTTGATTTCTCATTGATAAAAGTGTTCTATACCCAATTATACTATTTATAATTTTTGATGGATACTTCATTAAGATAAAACCTAACACAATAAAAACTATTGCTACTATTAGAAAACTCATGCATCTTGCCCCCTGTTAAATATTTATTCTGACATTTATCTCCGTGTATATGATATTGATTTAAGGTTATGTTAAATTACCGCCAAATACAATACCTATGTTATAGAACGTTGTTTCTTGAACATTAAAGGATTTGACTATTTATTGTAAATTTAACTTTACAAAAGTTTGTCCACGATAGTATTTCAAATTTAAAAAGGACTCCCTGTATTTTGAAGCATTTATAATACAACAGTTGTAATCTTTTGTATATATTTCCACACAATACTACATTATTTTATCTTTTTATTACAAATAATACGACATTATACAATCATTTTTTCAAAAGACTAAAGATTTATCTTTCAATACCGATAGTAAAATACCAAGTAATTTTGAAAAGCAAAATAGTACTGGTATTAATAATTGGACAAGCATATTGTTTCTCATTATAAATTTATGAAAGGAGCTGTATTAATTTGAGTTATTGTCAACTAGTTGTATTTAACCTGGGATTGGATGAATATGCAATCAATATTTCTTATGCTCAAGAAATAATTCGCATACCTAAATTTACCCCATTACCCAGTACTCCCTCATTTATTGAAGGTGTATTTAATCTAAGAGGTAAAGTAATTCCTGTTTTTGATCTAAAAAAAAATTTGGAATGGATCAATCTGAGAGAAGTATTGATAGCAGGTTACTGATAGTTGAACTTGATAACATGATGATAGGTATTATTGTTGATGACGTTTCAGAGGTTATTAAAATTGATGAACAATCAATTCAAAAACTAAGTTCGGAAATTGTAAATATTAGTAAAAACAGTATACAAGGTGTCAGTATAATTGGTCAAAGGATAATTATAATATTGAACGCTTTAAACCTAAAGTCAGAAATTTTTAAATATAATTTGGAAAAGGAGTTGGTATCATGATTTCAATAAATGGATTAGATTATTTAAAGGCAGTCGCTGAGCTTCAATCTAACATTATACCTGGTGGCATTTTATTTTTGATTATTGAAGGTGACACAATAACATGGAGAAAATCATCTGAAGTATTTGACTTAGATTTCTTCAATGTTGGAGAATTAATTAAAAATAACAGTGTAGCCAGTAAAGCAATGAGGGATAAAAAGACATTAACCGAAAATATTCCTCGTTCTCTTTATGGTACAAGATTAAGGACTGTTGCAGTTCCTTTGATTAATGATAACGATGAAGTTGTTGGAGCTTTTTCTATTTTAATTCCCAGATTACATCCTGTGGTTAAAGCATTCCCTGATTTTGCACCAATCATAGCTGAAATGTTTCCAGAAGGAGCCGGTATGGGTTTAACCGATTTAGAAAAAATAATAAATAAACAAACTTCAAAAAATTTTGACGTGAAATCTTTACAAGTTAATAATATTCTTTCTGAAGAGTCTATTGCAAAAAAGACGATAAATAAAAAACAACCTATTACGCATGAACTGGATGCTTCAATATATGGAGTACCTATCCTTGAAACATGTTATCCACTATTTGACGAAGACAATCCAGATGAAGTTGTTGCGACTTTTGTAATAATTACCCCTAAAGAAGTTGCGGCAAATCTTCGTAATATGTCAGAAAATCTCGAAAGTGGTCTTACAGGAATAGCTTCTGCTATTGAGGAATTGGCGGCATCAGCATCTAATATACATACTAATGAACTAGAACTAAATAATGAGATTAAAAAAATAATTAGCCTATCAGAAGAAATTAATAAAGTGTCTTCTTTCATAAAAGAAATTGCAGATGAAACAAAGATGCTTGGACTAAATGCAGCCATAGAAGCAGCAAGGGCTGGAGATGCAGGCAGAGGGTTTGGCGTTGTTGCAGAAGAAATAAGAAAATTGTCTGAACAATCTAAAAGTACTGTTCCTAAAATCAAAGAATTAACTGACAACATAAAATCAAAAGTTAGTGATGCAAGTGAAAGAAGTCAGAATTCATTGGCTTCAAGTCAAGAACAAGCAGCTGCTACCGAGGAAATTACAGCGAGTGTTGAAGAACTGACCTCTATGTCGGAACAATTAAATAAAATTGCGCAGGATCTTTAAATTGGATATAGTAAGTTATAAATTATTTTATACCATATCTTAATTGCTTTACATATGGGTAAATTAAAAGACATCCATTTAGGATGTCTTTTATCATTAATAATTGGTCGTATTTATTCTTTTAAGTAAGGTCGCAAAAGTATCGTCTTCTTTAATAGCATTTGAAATAGCCTTCGTTGTAGTCTTTGCAATAGCCTTTGCAATAGCTTCTCTAATCACAACCATATTAAATGGTGCATCCGATTTCATACCATTTTCTTCAAGTATTTTCTCAATTTCTTGTTGTAATTCTATTTGATTTTCATTCACTAATCTCACTTCCCTTCTAAAATTTAATGTTCAATACATATCAGTTCTACAACATTCTTTAAAAACCTTTAATAATATACATATAAATCGACATAATATTTATTTGATTTTACCTCAACACAGAAAAAATTTATCATGTTTTCCTTTTATTGTGCACTACAACATTATCTTATTTATTTCATTCATAAATTTTTTTGTGATTACTTGTGGTCTAGTAATTATTGAACCAACTACAACACTATAACATCCTAACTCTAAAACACGACGTGCTTTTTCAGGTGTATCTATATTCCCCTCAGCTATTACAGGTTTTGTAACTTTAGCCAATATATTTTTTATTAATTCAAAATCATCTTTTTCTATTTGTATACCTTTGCTTTGCTTTGTATATCCTACCAATGTAGTCCCAATAAAATCAAAACCCAATTCATCAGCATGAACTGCTTCTTCATAATTCGAGCAATCAGCCATTAATATTACTTTAGGGTATTTTTGCTTTATTTCCAGAAAAAATTCATCTAAATGTACACCATTAGGTCTTGTGGCACTTGTAGCATCAATAGCTATAATGTCAGCTTTTGCCTCTACTAACTCTTCAATTTCAGCCATTGTTGTAGTAATATACACTTCACTATCAACATAATCCTTTTTCACTATTCCAATAATAGGCAAATCAACATTTCGTTTAATTTCTAGTATATCCTCTTTTGTATTAGCCCTTATCCCTGAAGCACCTCCTTCTTTAGCTGCTAATGCCATTCTTCCCATTATAAATGGAGAATGTAATGGTTCATCAGATAAAGCTTGACATGATACTATTAATTTATTTTTTAAAAATTTCAAATTATCACACCCCTATATATTCATTGTAGTTTGTTTTTAAATAAAAAACATTAGTATCTCAGTAAATACAAAAATTTTAGTATCATTTTCAATTATGCTACATATCATATACTGTCGAATGATAAGGAGTGATATTATGTCAGATTCTGAAAATGCACATAATTTTGATGATAATTGTTTTAACAATAATTTTGATAATAAATGTTTTTGTGACCCTTGGTGTGACCCTTGGAATGAGTTTTGGTGTGATCCATCTTGTAATCAGTGCTGCGCTACTCAAGATTGTAAAGATAATTGCTGTTAAATAGATAACAATAATAACCATCTTTATTAATAAAGACACGCTCCTAAGCATAAACCCATATAAATATACAGAGAGTTGATGTTTTTAAGAAACAACTCTCTTTTTTAATTTTGACATAAAAGAACAAAATCTCCCTACGGTCGAGTAAAAACCCTTATGCCAAGCAAATATGATAATCTCATCGTCCTTTGATTATCATATTTGCATCACATTCTGGGCATAGAAC
>NZ_JAHLEC010000161.1 GCF_018861705.1 Clostridium psychrophilum
TTTTGCAAAACATAGTAATCCTCCTCTACGTACTGATTTTGATATTATTATATCATAATTACTACGTTTGGAAGTAATTACAAGCTTTTTGTGGGATAATCATATTATTAAATATATTATATTATATTATATTATGTTGTAAAACTCAACTAATTTACAATAATTATTATTTAATTATTACTATTGAATTATTTTCTAAAAGAAATTATCAAAAAAACTGGAGTGAAAAATATTCCTCCTGTTACTTCCCTTATAATCTCATTGGAGTGTTAACTTATGTTATATGAATCTTAAATTAAAAATTTTTATTTATAATCTGTTGGCGTTCCCCATAGTTCTAAGCGATTAAAGATAGGATAAACAGAGTTGAATTTGACATAAATAGGTGCTTTATCTAAAGAAAAATTTTCTTTAAAAAATTCTCTATCTCCATATCTAAGTGCCGAAAGTGCTAGTGGTAATTCTTTTGTAAAAATGTTATTACGTACCGCTGACATTATTGGGTTCTTTTCTTTATCTACCATAATATTAACCATCAGTGCGTACTTACTATTAACCATGATCCATTCTGCCAGCACTTCATCCCTCATGTCAGTGATTTTATCATAATCATACTTTGCTGCAATAGTCAAAAATAATTCTCTAGTAATGTCTGAATGGGTAAGGGTATATTTCCTAGGAATAATTGGTTTTGTTTCACCCGTTTCCATTCCAAAAGTAACGTGTAACATTTCCGTATTGAATTTGCTCAAAGCCTTCCCTCCATAATATAAATACATTATATATATTATGAAGTTAACTGTTGTTATGTTCTTGTTATGAACTTAAAGGTATAATACCTATTTAGTATTCATACATATACATATAAAAAATTAATTAATATATATATCCTTTATTTTTTGTAAAAAAAATACTATAATTAATAACGATAATATAAATAAAAATATTAAAGACAAACTACTTCAACTATAAATTCACGTAAAGTTTGTCTAGAAATTGAGGAGCTTATATATGAGAAGAAAAGATATACTTGAGTTAAAAAGACGTTTAAAAAAAGAAGAATGCACCTTCACTAAGGTTTGTGGCTGCTATGTTAATGGAGAAAAACATACTATTTTAAAATTTAGAGAAAGCTTTCTAAATTTAGATGATGATGAATACTTTAAATATTTAGAAATTGCTAAAAAAGTACTATCTGGAACTATTGGGAATAATATTTTAAAACTTAATTTTTCAACTAACGAAGATTTTACAAATGAAAGGCAAACTTCTCTTATGCAGCTTAAAAACAGTCAATTAAAAGATGATGCTTTTCTCGATAATCTTTATGATTTGATTATAGCGAATTATGATTACACTGGTAATTTTTTAATACTCTTTTTTCATGATGCTTACGATGTTATTAGCAAAACCAAAGATAATGCACGGATAGATGAATCTGAAGAAGTATATGAATATGTGTTATGTGCAATATGTCCAGTTTCACTTTCAGAGCCTGGTCTTGGATACTTTGAAGAGCAAAATGAAATAAAAGCACGTGTTAGAGATTGGGTAGTAGAGTCCCCCATCAATGGATTTGTGTTTCCTGCTTTTATTGATCGTAGTTCAGATGTTAACTCTATTATGTATTATACAAAAAATGCAAAGGATACACATACTGAATTGATGGAAAATGTTCTAGGTTGTGATTCGAAAAAAACGGCTACGGTGCAAAAGGAAACATTCCAATCAATTATTAAAGATTCTTTTAGCGAAGGTGATGATAAAGCTGATAAAGTTTTTATGGATATACAAGAAAACCTAAGCTCTATGATAGAAGAATACAATGATTCAAACGATGATGCAGAGAGTGAACCTATAAGCTTAACAAAAAAGGATATACAAAACCTTTTAATAGACAGTGAAGTACCACGAGAAATTACTACTATGATTGAAAACTCTTATGTAGAGAACTTTGGTGATGATAGCACAATAGCTAAAAATTTAATTGACACAAAGGCGCTTAAGGCAAATGTGCAAAGAAAAAAGGAAGAACATCTTCACAAACAAGTGGAAACACTTCAAGCTAGACTTGATCAAGTTAAACAAGTTAAAGAAGAAAATACTATAGATAAGGAAGCTCAACTGTCTACGGAAGTTAGTGATGACAATGTTATTTTAGAAGAAGCCCAAGCAACTGATTTAGAAGAAAGTTTGGAAACCACTTTAGAGAAAGTTCCAGATACATTATCAGAAGATAATAATGTTACCCCTCAGTATGATGTTGTACTACAAGTAAAACCTGAAAAAGTATCTCAAATAAAATCTCAAATAATTAATGGCCAAAAATGCATAGTTATTCCTATTAATGACAATGAACAAACTACGGTTAATGGTGTAGATAATTTAATTTAAAACAATATTATTAACTAGTTTATCCGAAAATATTTTAGTAACCTCATATTAAAAAAAATCATATTAAAGCACTTATTAAATTTACAATTATTTGTTTTAGAACTGACCCCATAGAAGAAACTGGAAATAGTTTCTTCTATGGGGTCAGTTTATTATATAGGAAACCGCTTGCGGATAACATTCTAACAGAGATTAAAGAATTAAATATTTTTTCAATATAATGGATACACTATTAATGCATTGAATAAATACAGTGTAATTTGTATATTGAAAAGGAGGATAAATTATGGATGAAAATAATTTAGAAAAAGAAGAAAAAAGTATTGATATTTCAAATGAAAATAGTATGAATACAATTGATGATGAGTTTGAAGAAAAAGTAATGGGACAATCCAGCACTGCTGATCTAGTTAATGAAGCTATTATGAAGAATGAAATGAATATGTTCTAAAAATAAATATCTATAAGTCGTGATTTTAATGACTTATAGATATTTTGTTGTTTTTGACCATCCTCACCAAAAGTTAATTTTAAAATTAAATTATAAAGTGTTTGATTATTCTATATAAAATACTCCCATAAACTAATAGCTTGTGGGAGTATAAAATGTATTTAAAATAAGGATATTTGTTCAGTTTTCTCATTATCACTTATAATCACAGAATTGTAAGCCATTGATTCAATCTTATGCAAATATCTTTCCATATCGAATTTTCTTTTTAATCCTTTATCATTCATAAATCTAACTAATCCAAAGATAGCTCTCTCTCCCCAGGGTCTATCATGTTTTCCAAAGCACCAAGCTATCCCCGCAAATCCATTTGCGTCCCTACCATCTAAAAGGTACTTGTTATTTAAATAAATAGCAGTATTATAAGCTTCCTGCGGAGTTTTACTCCATTCTAATATTTTCTTTCCCCAATACATCCTCATATAGCCATGCATTTTACCCGTAATAAGCATTTCCTTTTGCGCAGCATTCCAATAACCATCATGGGTTTGGGCTGTTTCTAGTTCGTGTACAGAGTAAATAAACTCTCGTGCGTCTACCAAATGTTTTTCAAGAGTATTCAAGGCCCAAGATGGAAGTGATTCATAACAATCATATTTATCATTATAAAAGACAAAATTCATACTTAATTCTCTTCTAATTATTAATTCTTCTAAAAAAGCCTTTTTATCTTCTATATACACATCCATTAATTTAATATATATGTACAAGGGAGAAATCTGACCAAAATGCAGATATGGACTCAAATTAGAAGAATAAGCCTTTGAAGGTTCATTTTTAAGTTCACTATAATGTGATAATTTATTGGAAATAAATTCTTCTAGTAATAGCTTAGCATTACTAGTACCACCCGTATAGTATAGTACTCTCTTAACTGTTTTATCAATTTTAAGTTGTAAAATGGCCTTATCAATATCTTCTATATCATATTCATCAAGTGGAAGATCTAAATCAGTAGAAGCTTTATCACATTCTATCTCGGTAAGAGGCAATGCAAACTCCTCTAATTTTTTGCTTATCTTATTTCTAAGGGTATATGCAGAATATTCTTCTTTTTTAGAAGCTACTTCTACGGGTACTATGACATTAGTTTCTACCTGTACCACAGAGCATTTCGCATTTTGGGCTAAGAGCGTTCTCCACTTTCTTTCTATCCTTAAATATCCTCTATCTACTACCATTAATGCTGCAAAAGATGATATTTCTAAAGCTCCATTTTCAGGAGATATTTTTCTAATAATCATTTTAATATTTCTTCTAGCTAACTCGGTTTTTACTTCTTTTAATCCTTCTAGCATAAAATAATAGTGTCTTTCATTTGCCTCTGGAAAATTATCAGTTAATCCAAAATACACAACTAATGGCTTATTAAGCTTATTGGCCTGCATTATGGCATACTCTAGGGCATGATTATATTCTGTCCTTTGAGAGCATTGCATCCAGTAAACCACATAGGGATTATCAATTATTTTTTTATTGTTTAAAACTTTAATTCTATCTTGTGAAATCATTATTTTCAGCTCCATTATTATAGATTATTTTTCCCAAAATTATAAGCTAATTATAGATTCCATATATTGTTTTGTAAAGCATAATAATAATTATTCTCTTTGTTTTAAAAAAGCATATATTGGTGAAACTCCAAGAGCCAGAGGTACAAGTATTGCAGAGACTACGACTCCTAAACTACCATTAGCTAAACCAACTTATTTAAAAAATTTTATTTTTAATACATCACCAAAGAATGCAGAGTGAAAAGCTTCAACTAGAAAGCTTGCACAGGTAGCACTTGCTAGTGCACCCATCGATTTCATTCCTTTTTCCTCCTTATAAATTCAAATTTATTTTTAAGTCTTTACTTTCAACAATTTAAGAAAAAAATATTTAGACCTACAAGTTGTATTGTAAATTTAAGTGCATTAGAAATACTATCAATAAATTAAATGGCAAAAACAATGGTTATAAATGCCGAATGAAGTAATTAGTGAAGTTGATGAGTTAGACATAATAGGAGGGGATTTCTAAAAAAAGAAATGTAATGCATAATTTTATATTAACTATAACCTATATATTTTTAAAGTTATAAAAGTTCGTGTTTTGAATAGGTTTGGATTCAGATGTTGAGCCGACCAAAACTATCATCATAAGTATATACTCAAATGATGATAGCCACCAAAATTGCTCAATTTCTGAAACAAGCTTAAGAACGATGCCGCGTTAGTACTACTATGGCGATTCAATCTTTTCCTTCTT
>NZ_JAHLEC010000162.1 GCF_018861705.1 Clostridium psychrophilum
ACGTTATTTTTGCAAAACATAGTAATCCTCCTCTACGTACTGATTTTGATATTATTATATCATAATTACTACGTTTGGAAGTAATTACAAGCTTTTTGTGGGATAATCATTCTATATATTTTACAGATTAATTACACCCTTTAAAACTGGTTTATTTTCGTTTTTAGGATTAAATTCTATTACATTTGGTATTTCCCAGCTTCTTATTTTTTTATTGGATTTGTGTGGTAATAAGTGTTGTGTTGACCTATGATCTTTTTTTTGATATCCCATTATCAGTTCCTCAAACATGTATTTCACTTCACTCATATGACAACTATTAATTTTGGTTTGTTTGAACTTAAGTTCATCCACAATTTTCAGAAATTCATCTACTTCATTTTCATAAACCTTAGCAAAAAAAGCATTTTCCCTATTCCCATCACAAATTATTATTGGGTTTAGTTGGCCTTCATTAATAACAGCTTTTAATTTATATACACTTTTTTTGCTCTTTCCTATAAAATAGCCATAATTAGGATGATTTGGGTCATTATCTTCTGGGAAAATTGCATTATATAACAATTCTTCTTCTTTCATTTTAATCGTCACCTTTCTAATAATTTATTAGATTAATAGAACTAAAATTTTTAGAATCTCTTCTGTATAAAATGCTTTTAATAATGTAACTGTTACAAGTATTATATCATTTCAATGTTAAGAATATGTTACTTATTTGTTTAAAATCAGTTAAATATTATAATTTTGAAAATATTCTTTAAATTTCTTATTAATAATTTAAAAATACAACCACTCCAAATCTTTTAATCTCATACCCACAACTAATAACCACTCTTTCCTAGTATCTTGAATACTTAACATTGTTGTTTTTCTAGCATTCAATAAAGAAGCTCATCGGATTATTAAATAGCATCGAAAAAACGTCTTCATCTGTATGGTTATTAAACTTTAAGTCAATATTCTTTTTACACATAATTATTCTATCAATGTTCTCTAAAAATAGATCGACTAACTCACCTTGAAAATGTTTATTTCTTTGAGATTTAAGTATTTCTATGCGAGTTTCAATTGGAAATGCTTTCTTATAAATTCTTGCTGTTGACAATGCATCAAAAACATCTGAGATAGCTACAACTCTTGCAGTTAATGGTATATCTTTCTCCTTAAGTCCTGATGGGTATCCACTACCATCCCATTTTTCGTGATGGCTTAAAGCAAGTTCATACCCCATTTGTATAACCTCTCGTTTGGAACCTTTAAGTATCCTCGCACCAATTGTTGTATGAGTTTTCATTATATTAAATTCTTCAGATGTAAGCTTTCCAGCCTTTAAAAGAATCGAATCTGGTATACCTATCTTTCCTATATCATGCATCAAGGCTGCATAATTCATTAACCTAATTTTATTCTGAGAAGTTTCTACTTGTTCATATAAAATTGATGTATATATACTCATTCGAGCCATATGTACTGCTGAATCATCGTCGCGATATTCTGCAGCATAACATAACCTTTTAATAATTTCGTTTGTAATCTCCCCATTTTCACTAAGTGCCTTCTCTAGCAAATTATTTTTCGTAATTAATTGAGAACTCTTGTCTTCTATTTCGCTAAGTGTTCGATTTATAAAAAACCTCATTTTCCTGGTAACAATATCTTTCTCTTTATTATAATTTATCTTTGAAGGATTATATTCAACACCATATTTACTTAGTTTATTTTTCATTACTATTAATGTTTCTTTTAAGATATCTGCTGAGAAACTTAAAAAAACAGCTGGATGCTCAGGATGATTTATTATAATATTCCATTCCTCTATCATTGAATCATCATCATTAAGTTCTATAAAAACTGTATTTTTAAAATCTTTGATTTTATCAAAGTCAATATTCCGAGCAAATACAAAAACTTTTTTACAAAGAGAATCAAGAATCATATATCTATCGAATTCAACCATAAAAAATTTAAATTTTTGAAATGATACAAATATTTCTGATTTTAGCTTAAATTCAACTATCATATCCTCAAGACCATGGCTAATACCAACAAGTGAAGATTTAGCATATATCTTTCTCTCAATACTTGATGCTTTGGTCATAAGAATATCGCTTAGTTCAAGCATTTATTCACCATCCTTTTTCCATCCGAATACCTTTAATTTTATCTTATTAATTATTTTCCTTGATTAATGTAAATATTAAACTTTTATATTATAATATGCAATACTTTTTATAAATTTACAATTGTAGAGTAAATTATAAATAGTTTACTATATAACTAATTTAATACGCTAGAAATTTATATTTTGTTCTTCATTTCAACAAAAATGACTAATCAATAAACATAATTGTTCATTTTATTCATTGTAAAGCTTTTAAGTTATCCTAATATTTATTAATAACTTGCTTGTTAATTAAATGCATATATATAATTTCGAATTTTATTGACATATTTATTGGTTTTTCAAATAAATATTCAAGATAATTTATAGCTTCTTCATCTTTTTTTCAAATATATTTATTATATTCCATAAGGCATGTCCTTAATCTTCAAATATATAGGATAATCTAAATATAAATATAAATATACGATACTAATAAATTAAATTTATTTCTGGTATTGTTTTAAAAATTAATTTTTGTTGAAATATTTATTCATAATTATTTAGTTATATTTAATTAATTGTTATTTACAATGCTGTATTTTTTTAACCTCTCATATTCATTAATAAAATATTTGTAGCTTGATGAGTAATTTTTTATAAAAAAAATAGAACTATTATTTATAGTTCTAAAATAGAAAGTTATAGTATACTTTTGAAATCACACTTTAAAGTTAAAGATATTTTATCAATCTCATATTTTTTTAAAAGCTTTAAATGTAAATTTTGGAAATAAATTTTTAATTAATTCATCATCTGTCATGCCTTTCGTTGATAAATCTGCATTTTTACTAATTTTAACCACTTCAGATAAACTTGGCTTTTTGTTGATACATTTTCTCAACTTAAATCACCACTATTATTATAAATTTGAATATATATATTAGATCTATTACTATACCAGTTCATAATAACCCTCCCTACATTACTTTAACTTAAAAAAGTGTATATCAATATTATTGACTAAAATAAAAATATCAATCAACCAAAAGGAAAAAATAATAATAGCCAGCCAATGCGTCAAAACTTCACATTAACTAACTATTATTTTTAATTATATCAATCTACTACTCCTTCTAATACGTTAATTACTCCAGTTTCAGGATTCATCCTTACTCTTGCTCCAATTGGAAGTGTAAGTTTTGGATAATCATGTCCTGAACAAAACCCTGAAAACATAGGTATATTTAAATTGTATAACCTATCCTCAAAAACTTCTTCTAATGTAAGACTTTTTTCATAATGAGGTAAATCACAATTTTTAAATTGTCCTAAAATAATTCCCTTGCATTGTTGAAGTTTACCTGCTAATAATAGTTGCGTCAGTATTCTATCTATTCTATATGGAGCCTCACTAACATCTTCTATAAATAATATTTTATCCTTCATATCGGTTTCATATGGTGTTCCAAGTGTGTTACATATTAACCCAAGGTTACCACCTATAAGGTTTCCCTCAACTATTCCTGGAACAATACATTTTGTTTCAAATTCTGATGGATTTTTAATAATATAGGGTTCATAACCTTCCATTAATGTAAACATAAAGCTTTTAAAAGTTTCAATATCTTCTAAATTAGAAGTACCCATCGGACTGTGAAATGTAATCAGATTACACTTTTCATAAAATGAATTTAATAAAACTGTTATATCACTAAAGCCCGCAAAAACCTTTGGATTTTCCTTTATTAAATCATAATCAAGATAAGGTAGTAACCTGCTTGATCCATATCCCCCTCTTATGCATAAAATAATATCTACTTCTGTATTCTTAAACATTTCCATAATATCAGAAGCTCTGTCATTATCTTTTCCAGCAAGATATCCCCATTTATCATATAAGTGCTTTCCCTCTAGTATGTTAAATCCTTGGTTTTTTAAAAACGATATTCCCTTTTGTATTGCCTCGACATTTTCTGGACTTGCAGGAGAAATGAGTCCAATAGTTGCTCCTGCAATTAATCTTTTTCCCAGCATAACTGACACTTCCTCAAATTAATTAGAATAGTATTTTTTTAAATGACTACATATCATCCCAATGAATCTTTTCTTCTTTAGCATCTACTACTGCCCATTTATCATATACCTTAATTAATATAATTGATAATCCAAGACCAATTATTCCTCCCAAGACTCGAGAAATTTGAATAGAGGTTCCAATAGATTTTCCTATATATTGTCCCAAAACTACTCCAATAGCCACTAATATTATTGGAAAAATAAAGAGTACAAAACATGCTAATAACATATTAGTCTTTTTTCCATTTAAAGTTGTTTTTTCTTCAGTTCTTTTAAATTCATCTATTTTCATACAAATCTCCTTTCAAACACGACCTTATCCTAATAAAAAATAACCACAGGTAAGTATTAAACAATTAAGAATTGTAGATTAAATAACAGAAAGAGACAGTCCATAATTGTTCTTTAAATTTATTTCAGTACCTATGATTATATATGATATAGATATGAAAAACAACAAATTGGAAAATGAAAAGTTATCCTTTTTTTGAATTCTTTTTACATGTTTCTTTATTTTATTTATTTTATTTATTAATACCGCTATCATTTTGGTTATAATGTACTGATTATAAAAAGTCTCTCCATTAACCATCGTTCTTATAGACATATATTCTCAACATTATATTTGCCACTAGGCCTTTAATGTACTAAAATAAAATAGAAGACTAATAGAAATAAAACAGTTTAAGATAGTGTTAACTAACTTATGAAAAAACAATAATGGAAATATTAGGATTTAGAATGTGGGTTGAAAAGTGAAAATGTATCCTGAAGAAATTTAATGTTGCTTTATTTGT
>NZ_JAHLEC010000163.1 GCF_018861705.1 Clostridium psychrophilum
ATCTAATATTATTATAATAATTTGTAAAGGTAAAATCTACCTTTTAATTTGTAAGACTAACTTCCACTGTTTTATGTATTGGGGTGGAATTTACTTTTGCAATTGAGGTTTCAATAATATTCCCGGTATTGTTATATATAAATTCATCCACAAACTCATGTCTGATTTTTTCAACGGCATATTCCCCAGTGCAATGAGACATTGCTAAAATGCGGATGTTTTTTTTCTTAAAATAGTTCATTGTAGTCTTTAATCTTTGTTCATCTGCTTCAACTAAATGTGTTCCACCAACAATACCATAGATTGACATACCTGTCCGCTCTATAATGGTTTCTAAAATATTAATTATCCCTACATGAGAACAACCTACTATGACCACCAAACCTTTTTCATGTTTCACTACTAATACTATTTCATCAGAAAAATTATCTACTACATAGTTTTTATCTTGTTTTATTTGAAATATTTTGTTTACCTGTTCAAAATCATTACTCTTTTTAAAATTAGAAAATATCATTATGTTTTCAGTAATATAAAATATGTCTTCCTTAATATATTTTACAACCATATTATTTTGATGAACATATTCTTTATCAAAGGAATTACCAATATATTTATAATTATCTTTTCCAACAATTTTATACTTACTATTAAAAAAACTTTTTCCTACAATTAACTTATATGAGTTATAAGCTTCATCAACGAGTTTTCTAAATCCTCCAGTATGGTCATAATGTCCATGACTTAACACAATATAATCCAATTTACTTAAATTAATTTTTAACAATTTAGCATTTTTAATAAAATCTCCACTTTGACCAGTATCAAATAATATTTTCATCCCATCAGTTTCAATATAAAGAGACAACCCTTGTTCATTAAATAAAAGATTATGATCATCATTATTATTTTCTATAAGAGTTGTTATTTTTAAATTCATCTTAATCACCAATTCACCCTTCTATTTCCATGATAATCTGTTTTAATTTTTTTATAAGTATTTCCATTTCTTCATTAGTGCCTATACTTATTCTTAGAAAATTATTTATTCTAGGTTTATCAAAATATCTAACAAGAATTCCGCATTTTCTCAATTTGTTAAATATTATTTTTGCGTTAATTGTAGTATGGGATACAAATAAAAAATTAGCTTTTGATTCCATTACAATAAACTTCAATTCTTTAAGAAATGGTACTATTTTTTCTCTTGTATCTATAATTTTTAAACGAATATTCTGAAAATACGCCTCATCTTCAAAAGATGCTTTTGCACCAGCTAAAGCAAGACGATCTATTGTATAAGAGTTAATTGAGTTCTTTATTCTATTGAGGCCCTCGATTAAATCTTTATGCCCAAAAGCAAAACCAACACGCAACCCTGCGAGTGATCTTGACTTAGAAAGCGTCTGAATAATCAATAGGTTTGGATAATTATCTACAAATTCGATTAAAGATTCTCCACCAAAATCTATATAGGCTTCATCTATTATAACAATACTTTCTATGTTGTATTTTACAATTTGTTTTAAGGATTCTATTGATATATATTTGGTGGTTGGTGCATTTGGATTTGTTATTACAATTCCACCATTTTCAATACAAAATGAATCTAAAGGCAAAGCAAATTTATCATCTAAGGGAATTAACTTATGCTTTAGATTAAATAATTTAACATAAATTTCATAAAAACTATAGGTTATATCAGGAAATAAGATAGGCTTTTCTTTATTAAAAAATGCCATAAAAGAGAAAGCGAGTACTTCATCTGAACCATTTCCTACAAATATTTGATTAGGTGATAAATTATAATAATTTGCTACAGTATTTCTAAGTTCATCGCAGTTTGGGTCAGGGTATAACTGAAGATTTTCATTAGCTGCATTGTTAATTGCTTCAATTACTTTGGGAGAGGGTGGGTACGGATTTTCATTAGCGTTTAATTTAATATATTTCCTATCTTTAGGTTGTTCACCGGGGATATAAGGTTCAATGTTTTTTGTAGTTTCACTCCAATATTTACTCATATATAATTCTCCTTTTTATATGCAGTTTATTTAATTATACTATTGTTATTGGCATTTGACAATAACAAAAAACAAGAGTAGTATGAAATTAGCAAATGCCAATAATCAATTATAGAAATGGAGGAATAACAATGAAAATAGTAATTTCATCAAATGGAAAAACTAATGAAAATCTACTTGATAAGAGGTTTGGAAGGTGTGAATATTTTCAAATTCATGATATGGAAAGTGGAGAAGTTAAAATTTTAGAAAATAAAGGTCAAAGTTCAAGTGGAGGAGCAGGTATTGTTGCATCTAACCAAGTAATTGAAGAAAAAGTAGACGTTATAATTACAGGAAATCTTGGACCTAATGCCTTTGAACTTATAGAAAAAGCAGGAATTAGGGCATATAAATGTGGGATTATGGATATAGGTTCAGTTCTTGAAAAATATAATAAGGGTGAACTTGAAGAAATAAAAATGTATGGACCTTCACACCATTAATCAAACTAGTAGACTGGAGATGATTATACAGTGAATATAGCAGTACTTAGTGGAAAAGGGGGGACAGGTAAAACAACTGTTTCAACCAATCTTGCATTAGTTTTAAAAGCAAATTACATTGATTGTGATGTAGAAGAACCGAATGCATTTATATTTCTAAAGCCAGTAAATATTAAAAAGAAAGAGGTAGAGATCGATTACCCTTTTATTGATTATACTAAATGCAAACATTGTGGAGATTGTGCGAATGCATGTCAGTTTAACGCTTTAGCAAAAATTAACGAATGCATCATACTTTTCGAAAAATTATGTCATAGTTGTGGAGTTTGTAAAATTGTATGTAAATATGATGCAATAGAGTATAAGAAAAGAACTATTGGAATTATTGAAGAAGGAAATTTAAATGATATTCAGTGTAAACGAGGGGTATTAAATATAGGCGAACCTATGGCAGTACCAATTATTAAAGAACTGTTAAATAATTTAAGCAAAAATACTAATATACTTGATTGTTCACCTGGAACTTCTTGTAATGTGGTAAATACGCTTCAAAATGCAGATATAGCTATACTTGTAACTGAACCTTCAGAATTTGGATTTCATGATTTAAAAATGGCAGTTGAGCTTGTTAAGAAATTTAATATGCCTATGGGTATAGTCATTAACAAGAGCGTAAGTGATGAAAATATAATAACTCAATATTGTGAAAGAGAAAATATTTCGATAATAGGTTGTTTACCTTATAGGAGGAGTATTGCAAAACAGTATTCAAAAGGTGAAATGCTCATAGAAAATAATGAATATAGAAGTTGTTTTGAGAATATTGCTAAAAATGTAAAGGAGATACTAGTATGGAATTAGTAGTATTAAGTGGAAAAGGAGGAACTGGTAAAACTACAATTGCCGTTGCTTTATCAGAACTTGCTAATGATCCTATAAAAGTAGATTGTGATGTAGATGCTCCTAATTTTTATCTGTTTTATAAAGGAGAAGACATACAGAAAGAAGACTTTTATGGAGGTAAAAAAGCTATTATAGACAAAAACCTTTGTACTGAATGTGGTCTATGCGAGAAGTATTGTAAGTTTGATGCAATAAAAAACAATCAAGTAAATATTTATAAATGTGAAGGTTGTGGAGCGTGTACTATTGTTTGTAATGAAAATGCTGTTAAATTAATCAATGAAAAAAGTGCAGATGTGCTTATGACAAAAGATTCTAACGGAATATTATCTAGAGCAGAAATGGAAGTTGGAAGTGAGGGCTCAGGAAAGCTTATTACTGTATTAAGAAAAAACAGTGAAGAATATATGAAAAAAGAATTAGAAAGAGAAGACCGCAATTCTTCATTAGTACAAAAATTTAAAGGTATATTTAACAAACAAACTAAATTAACAATAGTAGATAGTTCTCCAGGTATAGGGTGTTCTGTAATGGCATCCGTAACAGGTTGTGATATAGCTTTAATTGTTACAGAACCAACAAAATCAGGGATGGAAGACTTTATGAGAGTAATGACTCTTTGTAAGAATTTTGAAGTTTGTACACTGGTATGTATTAACAAATATGATATTAATGAAGAAATAGCAAAACAAATTGAAACCTTATGTTCACAAGAAGGTTTTAAAGTAGTAGGGAAAATTCCATATGATGACGTTGTTATGCAATCGATAAATGAGTTAAAACCTATAACTTGTTATAAAGAGAGCATAGCAGAAAAAGCTATTGAAGACATGTGGAGTAATATAAAAGAATTTATATAGAATTATTAAAGTCAAATAAATATTATAGTTAATAGGGGATTGCAAAACTCTTCAAGGGAATTAGACAGATAATGGAATAAAACTCTCCTGATTTATAGCGAACTTAATAATCACTAATATAATTACAAAAAATGATTATGCTATTAAAGATTTTATGGATAAGAGATGAGATTTTTTATTAAGTTTATCAGCAATTAAAATTACAATTTGTTGTGTTATTGCAGCGAGGATTACTTCAACTTTAAGAGAAACAGTATTCCTTAATTTTGTGTATCCGACTCCCATGGGAAATTTCACCATGAAGTTCGTTCTCTCAATTATGGTTCTCATTTTATAGAGATGAATCCATTTATCGGATCCTCTTGGGATAATAGTATTTAGTCTGTAATTATCATTAACATTAGTATGATGCATCCTACCACAAGGTGATGTAGTACACGGACTTTGGCAAGATAGAATATAAGTTGTTTTACCTTTTATAGTTTTCTTCTTGGATTTTGGACAAAGCCATTTTAGTCTTAATGATCTTCCTTTCTCTTTTGATGGCCCATCAAATATCATTGGTAAGGAGTCATCACTTGGACAGCTTGGAATACCATTTTCATTAATTTTAGGTTTACCTATATCTTTAGTGCCTCTCGGATTGAGAGGGATTATAGGTATAATATCGTGATCTTTATAGAGATACTTATAATTTT
>NZ_JAHLEC010000164.1 GCF_018861705.1 Clostridium psychrophilum
GTTTTTTATTGAAATTTTCATATTAATTTACAATATTTTCAAGAGGCATAGCCTAAAATTTGAAATAGCTTAACTCCTACCGGAGAAAATATAGCTTTTTGTGGCTTAATCTTACTATTTGTTTAATATCTTCCTCAGTTATTTTTCCCTTCCTTGAAAAAAGCTTTAAATATTATCCAAGCAAGCAATGTAGATCCTGCAGCAAACCAGGTTGGAAGATTAATATTAACTGCGGTTACAAAACCCGCAATAATAGGTGGCAATGCCTGTGCTAATGATGAAATAGATTGATTAATTCCAAGAATTTCTCCTTGTTTATCTCTATCTACTAAATTAGAAATAATAGCTGTCCCATTCGGTTGATTAAGGCCTTGAAATATTGCTATAAATGGAACTATTAAATATAACCATACCCTTTGATTAGGTATTAATAAAAACGGAAAACTTATTGCTAATAGAACTATTGAATAGCTAAGTATTTTTGCGGGCTTAAACTTTTTTGAAAGTGGTCTCAAAACTGCTCCTTGTGCAATAGCTATCCAAAGACCCATATAAGCAAAAAAATCGCCAACTTGAGATTGAGTGAATTTAAACTTTCCGTACAAAAACACTTGGAAAAACTGTGTAAAAAAATTAAATCCTACTGTTAACAAAAAAACCACTAAAAACATTACTCTTAAATCTTTAAATGTAAATGCTTTTTTAATATTTGTAAAGCCTGTAAATAAATTCACTTTAACTGCTCTTTTAATTACTAATGTTTCAGGGAAATTCAAAAATACTAAAACCACATTAATAATTGCTAGTAATATAGTAAGATAAAATGGCGTTGCGTAAGAAAACCAACTAACTACGGAAGAATCAGAAAGCTTTCCACCAATATATGGTCCTATAATAAAACCTAATCCAAAAGCCATTCCAATTAATCCAAAGTTTCTAGATTTTGTTTCATCAGTGCTCACATCAGCAATTGCAGACTGCGCTATAGATATATTTCCTCCTGTAAAACCATCAATGATTCTTCCTACGAATAAAAGATAAAGGTTTGACGAAAGTATGCCTAGTATAAAAACTGCATATCCACCAACTGTACCAACTAAGGATAATAGCAATAATTTTTTTCTACCTTTTTGATCAGCCAGAGAGCCCAAAATTGGTGCACCAAAAAACTGTGCTAATGGATATGAGGCTATCAAAAAACCATATATTAAAGTTCTAGTTGAAAAAGAATATGTCACTTTTAATATACCATTCACCGGGTCAAGTAAAAGAGCCGGTAATATTGGTATTATAATACCTAATCCCAATAAATCTAAAAACACAGTAAAAAATATCGTCCCTATTGAAAATTTTTTATTTTTAATAAAATTCACTCCAATCTTTTACTTTATTATTAATAATTAACATTTTAATATGTTTGTTATTTGCTCCTTAATTTTCGCTTATAAATTTAACTATGGATTTACCTATAATATTTTGCTGATCCTCTCTTGTTATTGTAGCTGTATTGTCGCCCTTCTGAAGTCCATACCAACCGTTTTGAGAATGATTACCCCCCTTAATAGGAATCCATTTTGTACTTTTCGGCAATAGTTTTTTAGAATCATCTATCTTATCCTTTCCAACAAATCCGTCTCTAGTCCCATATATTGACAAAACTTTCAAAACACTTGATGATAGATTGCTACTCTTCTGCGGATATGATGCTAAGAGTATTAAGCCATTAATTTTGTCTTGGTTTTTGTATGCAAATTGTGCAGCCATAACCCCTCCAAGGGAGTGACCAGCTATATACCACTGCCTAATTTTAGGATATTTTTCTATCACCTTTTCTGCCTTATTAGGAGAAAATACAGCAAGATTCAATGGCATTGGTACAATTACAACTTTTAAACCAGATTCAGCTAATTTCTCAGCTAAAGGTGCATAAGCCTGCGGTGCAACCTTCCCACCAGGATAAATAATTAGACCTTTCGTAATTATTTTGTTTTTAGCAGTATATTCAATCCAAGGTGAACCTTTATATTCAACCTTATCATTTGAATGCAACACAATTTTTACTTCCGGCATAACTCTATAATAATCGTTTGTATATGCTGCAATTACTATTATAATTATTATGGGAACAAGTAATAAGTAATATTTCCACTTATTTTTGATAAAAATTTTCAACTTATATCACCTCTTAATGTACTATGATTTATATCTATCTTTTCCATAGTATTCACTACTTCAAGTTATGTAACCGTAATTCTATAATCTTAACTATAATGCTATATTTTAAGCAATAAATCAAGCAATAAATAAAACAATTTCTCCAATTGAATATATAATTGTTTTTAGTTGAATACTTTAAATAATAGATAGAATTTTAGTTTTATAATTATTAATCAAATTTAATGCTACTTATGATTATCGTGTCATTAATAGAAAAAGTTAGTTAAATAAAATTAAAATTTTAAATAATAACAAAATTGGATGGTGATTTAATAATGTCACAAGTAAGAAAAATAAAAGTTCTAAAAACTTTCACTGTGATTAGTTTTATTCTCATGGTTACTATTAATGCTTTAGCAAATATTTTACCCATTAATGGTATAACAACTGGTGGAGTTTCAGATTCCTATCCTAATCTATTTGCACCTGCTGGCATCACATTTGCCATATGGGGAATAATATACCTGTTGCTTGCTGGATTTGTGGTGTATCAATTGGGACTTTTTAAGGGGACTGATACTAAAACTATAGTTGAACTTATTGGCGGTTATTTTATTATATCTTCCCTGACCAATGCGGCATGGATATTTAGCTGGCAATATAAAGTTATTTCACTTTCAATGATTTTAATGATAGTACTACTAGTTTGCTTAATTAAAATTAATATCAAAATAAACTCAATAAAACTAACCTCAAAAGAAAAATTATTTGTAAAACTTCCCTTTAGCGTTTATTTTGGGTGGATTACTGTAGCAACAATAGCTAATGCAGCCACATTGCTTGTTAGTTTAGGCTGGAATGGTTGGGGCTTATCTGAGCAGATTTGGACAATAATTATATTGTTAGTTGGACTTATTATTAGTATGGCTACAACGCTAAGAAATAAAGATATCCCCTATGGGATAGTTATATTTTGGGCTTATTTGGGAATTCTTATCAAACATGTTTCCTCAAATGGTTTTGCAAGTCAATATACTGGAATTATCACTACACTAGTCATTTCGTTAATTATTATTTTCATATGTTTATTATTTGTTGCAAAAAATAAAAGAAATGTATGATAACAAATTTTATAAAAAGATATTGTAAAACTTTAAAAATATAAAAAATGATTCAGTTATTAGGCTATTGGATATTTTTCGACTATTTTAATTTAGGTGTATTTTAAGGGATTCCCCGTTTGGGAATCCCTTATGTTGTGTTCCGCTTTAATACAAACATTCAAAAGACTCTATGTATCTATCACAAAGTAACTGCATTTCTTCTTTTGATTTACCTACTGCTTCATCATACACTCCAATGGTATAAAATCCAGCTTTTTTTGCCGTTTTTATTGCATAATCAGCATCTTCGTAGACCACAGTATCAGATACATCTGCTCCCATTTTCCTTAAAGCAAGATAATAACTATCTGGTTCACTTTTCCCGATTCCAACCTCATCACAACATACCACAAAAGAAAAATATTGTAACACCTCAAGGCGGTTTAGTGCTACCTCTGCTAGTTCTACTGGTGTAGCTGTAACCACACACATAATTACGCTATCCTTTTTTAATTTTGAAAGATAATCTCTCACATATGGTTTTAATGGCATTTCATACTTGTACTTATCCTCAATTAATGTATTCACATCAGAAATAACCTGCTTCACGCAATCTCTGATTCCAAACTCTTTTCTAAAGTAATTCGCAGATTCTGTCATAGACATTGCGCTTATTATTTTGCATAAATTTGGTGGAGCTTTAATTCCTTTACTTATCAAATAATTCTTTCCAAGATTTTTCCAGATAGCCATAGAATCTGTGATTGTACCGTCCATATCAAAAATAGCATATCTATATTTTTTCAATATTCATTCCTCCATTTATAATTACTCAAATCATATTACTGATACATTTATCCATCCGCAGTTGTTTATTCACCTATTATATTATATCTATAAAAATTAGTTATCAAAAATTTTTTTTATAACCAAGCACTTTTACTTATATAACTGCGGTAATACTACAGATAATACTTAACTTTATGTATACAAATTAAAGCTATAATGTTGTTCTGTAAACGGTATTAATTTATATGAAATTTATAACAAATAAAACAATGGAGGTTAATATGAAAAAATATATTAGTTGCAACTGTGACTTCTCAACATAAATTAGAGGCCGCAGTAAATTATATTAAAGAATATTGCGTTAAAAAGGTGATTGATGTAGAAGTAGAAAGCGCTAGCGTTTATACTATGAATATTGAAACTATAAACCCAGATGTTATTGTTTTGATAAGACCCAATAATATTAAGTTAGATGTACCCGTTATATCAGGTTTAGCATTTGTAACGCAGTTAGGAAGAGATGCTACATGTGATAAAATTATCGCATCTTTAAAGTTATAAAATTGATAATAAGAAGCAGTAAAATATCCTCTTATTGGTTATAATTAATTTACGACAAATAAAAGGATATTCCTCTTTAATTTAATTTAATTTATTTTTATTATACTTACTCCAAGCTGGGATTATGTCTTACGATTCAAAATTATTAATTGTGATTTTTATTAATCTAAATACAAATTTACTTTCTATTTTTAATTTCGTTATATTCTATATAATGATTAAGCCACAAAAAGCTATATTTTCTCCGGTAGGAGTTAAGCTATTTCAAATTTTAGGCTATGCCTCTTGAAAATGTTGTAAATTAATATGAAAATTTCAATAAAAA
>NZ_JAHLEC010000165.1 GCF_018861705.1 Clostridium psychrophilum
AGCACAAACATTAAAAGCTTTCAAAGAAGCAGAAGCATATAACGGACCATCACTTATAATAGCATATGCTCCATGTATCAATCACGGTCTTAAAGTTGGAATGGGTTGTACACAACTTGAAACTAAGAGAGCGGTTGAATCAGGATACTGGGCTACTTATAGATTTAATCCAGCACTTAAAGATGCAGGAAAAAATCCATTTGTATTAGACTCTAAAGCACCAACTACATCATTTAGAGACTACTTAATGGGTGAAGTAAGATATTCTTCACTTGCTAAAACATTCCCAGAAACAGCAGAAGAATTATTTGTTAAAACAGAAAATGATGCTAAAGAAAGATTAGCTGGTTACAAAAAACTTGCTAGTGAAAAATAGTATTTAGAACTAAAAAGCAAAAGGAAGATGGATTAAATTTCATCTTCCTTTTACTTTTTAAAAATATAACAAAAAAAATACAAAAAACCCTTTTAAAATCATATGATTTAGGGTAAAATATAAACTATACTCAAAGTAGGAGGTACTACATTATGAATGAAGAAGAAAAAGCATCTTGCGGATGCGGTAATCACGAACAGGACCATGAAAATTGCGGATGCGGTGGCCATGAACATGATGAAAAAAACGAAGGATGTGGATGTGGCGGTCATGATCACGAAAATGAAGGCTGTGGTTGTGGTTGTGAAGAAGGAGAAGCATTAACAGTAGATTTAGAAGATGAAAATGGGAACGTAGTTCCATGTGAAATAGTAGATGGATTTACTTATAAAGAAAACGAATATGCACTAGTTCAAAATCCTGAAGATGATTCAATTTATCTTTTTAAAGTAATTGGAGACGATGAAACAGGTGAATTAGTTATTCCCGAAGATAAAGAATTTGCAGAAGTAACTGCATATTATGAAGAATTAATTAAAAACGAGAAATAATTCTAAAAAAGAGTCGTTGCTGATGCATCGGCTCTTTTTTAAGCTTTATTAATTATATTAATTATTAACAAATTTGATTATTTATAACATTAATTATAATATATTAAAAATACTCTTGCCTTAAAATATTAGTGAGGTATTTTGAAGGAGATTAAGTGATGAAAGAAAAATTAGCAATTTTTGATGTAGACTACACTTTAACTAAACGAGAGACTTTAGTCGAGTTCTATTTTTTTATGGTAAAAAAGAATCCTCGCTATATAAAATATTTACCTAAAAGTATCCTTTCATCTATTTTTTATGTTTTCAAGATATATGATGCATCAAAAGCAAAGAAAACATTCATAAGGTTTATTGATGGTATAGAAGAAAATGATATGAAAAAAGTTGTCAAAGAATTTTATGAAAAACGGTTAAGTAAAATATTGTACAAAGATGCTATTGACATGATTAAGAAAATGAAGAAAGATGGGTATAAAATTTATCTGATTTCTGCATCAGCTGAATTCTATTTAAGTGAGTTATATAATATAAAAGAAGTAGATAAGGTAATAGGAACTCGTTTTGTTAAGGAAAATGGGTTACATAGAAACAAAATAATAGGAGAAAATTGTAAAGGCGAAGAAAAAGTAAAAAGATTAAAAGAAGTATTAAAGAAAGGAAACGTAGAAGTCGATTTTGAAAACTCTTGTATGTTTTCTGACTCTCTATCGGACTTACCACTTTTTAATTTAGTTGGGTACCCTTACTTAGTAAATTTTAAGAAAAAAAATGATAAAATAGAAATTTTGAAATGGAAATAATAAAGTTTGTATAATAAATTGACATTAATTAAAACAATAATTTTTATAGTAACAAAAAATAATAGGGAGGATTTATATGAATAAGTGTGTAAACCAATTTTTTTTATATGGAGATGTAATTAAAGAAAGCAAAGAATTTGAAAAGTTCGATACCAGTGAAGGAAAATCGTTATATGAAGTTATAAGGATAAGTGATGGAATTCCTATATTTCTTGAGGAACACTTGGAGCGTCTTAAAAATTCTGCAAGTATTATGAAATATAATGTAAGTATCACAAAAGATGAGATTATAAACAGAATTCTTAAATTGATAGATAAAAACAATGTACAAGTTGGAAATATAAAAATAGTTATTAATTATACTAAAAGTCATGAGGAAAAAATAAATAATAATCCTTTGATTGAAAAATTTTTAGCATTTTTTATACCGCATATGTATCCAACAAATAAGCAATATGTTGAAGGTGTTAAAACAATTATTTATCATGGAGAACGTAGTAATCCAAATGCTAAAGTTATTAATAATAATTTCAGAGAAAAGGTAGATAAACAGATTCGTAATAAAAATGTATTTGAGGCAATTTTGGTGGACAATGATGGATTTATTACTGAAGGTAGTAAATCAAATATATTTATGGTTAAAGGCTCTACAGTTGTAACTTCCAGCGTTATTAATGTGTTACCAGGCATAACGAGACAATTTATAATAAAAACTTGTGACAAGTTAAATATAAAATTTGAAGAAAAAAATATTCAGGAAAAAGATATTAATTCATATGACGGATTGTTTATATCTGGGACTTCGCCTAATGTATTACCTATAAATAGTGTAAATGAATTATCATTTAATTCATCTAAAAATCTAATAATAAATACAATAATGGAAGGGTTCAATGTTGAATTACACGATAATAAGCAGAAATTTGTAAAGTATATTGAAAATAATACGATAAACAAATAAAACAATTAAAGTAAATAATAAGATGGTGGGATTATATTATCAATTTACTATAGAAAGAGGTGGTATAAGTGGAGGGTAAGGAGTGCACCCAAAAATTTGAGGGCTCAAATGTTCAAGAATGCTTGAATATGGCAAGTGTAAGTTTGGGTGTTTCTAGTGATAAAATCAAATATTTAATATTAGAAGAAAAAAAAGGATTATTTAAGAAACATGCTGTGATATCTATTGATGTTATACAAGGACTAGATAATAAATATATTCTTAAAGAAAAAGTGTCTACAAAAGAAGAAATTTTTGCTAAAGAACAATCAACAAAAATAGGCGATATAAAAACGAATTCAAAAAAATCAGAGGATAATAATGATTTAGATGGAACTATAGAAATTAAACAAGGTAAATTTATAGTTAAAGACCCACGTCTGGGTGGAAAACCAGCAGTTATTTTTACAAATAAAAATGTAATATTAAATGTGGATAATGAAAAAGTTAGTTTAAGTGCACCAGTACTTGAGAAAAGTATTATTGATGTTTCTTTTGTAAAAGATGAAGCTAAGAGGTATATGAATTTAAAAACAAGTAAGGACAAGATGGAAGCATATATTAGCATTACTTATAAACCTAGTATTACCTATAAACTAAAAGATTCCAAACCAGCAAATTCAATATTATTAGATTTTGATGCTAAAGAAGAAATTATGCCACCAAAGTTTACAGAAATTGAAATAAATAAGGAGTTATTAAATAATAATATTAAATATGGTATTTTAAAAATGAGTATTATAAAATGTGTAAAGAATTGTGAAATTAAAGAATTACTTATTGCAAGTGGAAAGAAAAATATAAAAGCGATAAATGATAGAGTGGAAATAAAATATAAGAGCATGGACAATCAAAAAATCAAAAATCATGATGATGATGATGACGATGAACAAGTTATAGATTATAAAGCTATTGGTTCAGTGTTAGGAGTAGAAAAAGGACAAGTTCTTGCTATTCTTTATCCCGGTAAAAATGGGGTTAATGGAATAAATATCACAGGTAAGAATATTGAAACAAAAATTGCTAAAAGAATAAAGCTTGCTACAGGAGAAGGATGTAAAATTGAAAATGGAAACACAGTTGTTGCAACAACGCAGGGTAGACCTGCATCTAGGGGGAGTACTTTTTTTGTCTATAAAACTCATAAAATAATAGGAGATGTAGATTTAAAAACAGGTAATATTAAATTTGTGGGAGATATAATTATAAGCGGCAATGTGCATGAGGGCATGAAAGTACAAGCAGGTAATTCTATTTTAATTAAAAATAATGTAGCAGAAGCAGAAATTACTGCCAGCGGTGATGTTGTTGTAAAACATAATGTGATTCATTCAAGTATTGCAGCTGGGAAGGAAGATGTATTAATTTTAGAGTATTTAAGTGACTTAAAAAGCATGAAAGACGATCTTTTGAAATTAATAGCATCTATAAAACAATTAAAAGATATGAATCTTATAAAAAGAGGTACAAGCGATGGAGAACTTGTTAGAACATTACTTGAAACAAAATTTAGAAAACTTTACCAGACATCATTTAAAATAGCTAAAAAGATATTGCAAAAGGAAAATGTTGAAGATGAATTATTGTATATTATTAAAAATAAAATACTTGATATTGGCACTCTAAACTTAAAAAATTATTTAGAATTAAACGATGCAATTTTAATTATCGATAATAAAATATCGGTACTAGATATGGAATTAACTCTTCCTGTAAATGTAGTGCTAGATTATTGTCAGGATTCAGTAATTAAAAGCTCAGGCAACATTACTCTAACTGGTAAAGGTGAATATATATCACAGATGTTGGCAACTGACAGTATAATATTTCAAAATGATAAGAGCTTGGCTCGTGGGGGAGTTATTAAAGCAGGAAAAGAAATTAAATGCAAGATAGTTGGGGGAAGTGGAGGAGTATCAACAAAACTTATTGTAGAAAAACATGGACAAATATGGGCAGATATTGCTTATCAAAATACTAGTTTTATTATAGGGGATAGAGAATACATTCTTGATGTTCCTAGCAAAAATGTTCATGCGTATATAGATGACACTAGAGAATTGATTGTTGATAAGTTAATAATGTAGACCAGCTAGTTAAAGTCAAGTGTAAATTTGCGAAAGTAGTTGTTAATTTCATTGCATAACAAAAAGACCATTGCATAACACGAACAATGGTAAATTTAGTAATTATTT
>NZ_JAHLEC010000166.1 GCF_018861705.1 Clostridium psychrophilum
TATTGTTCTATGCCCAGAATGTGATGCAAATATGATAATCAAAGGACGATGAGATTATCATATTTGCTTGGCATAAGGGTTTTTACTCGACCGTAGGGAGATTTTGTTCTTCTGATTAAGTTATAATATATTCTTATATAATATATTTCGACGTAAAGCTCATTTGCTGAAGGGGGATAGGAATATTTTTTTAAAAGTGTTACTATATTATAGTAGATATAGTATTTTCAATGCATGCAGTCATTATATAAATAATAAAATTTGGCAAATAATACAAAATAATGTAGTTTAATGCTAATTATTATTTACCATAATGGTAAATAATGATACAATATTTACATATGATTTCAGTGGCAATTATGTTACTTCTCGAATACTTGGACAATACTATAAAAACTTAAAGCGATGTGGAGCAATATATAGATTTACCGGTTTTAGGAGTAAGACATAAACTGAAAGAAAACACAAACTGAAAGAAAACACAAACTAGGAAGGTGATACGATGATTGATATTCATAGTCACATACTCCCAGGAATTGATGATGGTTCAAAGAATATGGAAATGAGTATTAAGATGTTAAAAATGGCGGAGGAAAAAGGTACTAGAACTATTATAGCCACTCCTCATTATATGTGGAATATATATGAGAACTACTACGATGAAGTTTTTGTCTTGTATCAAAAATTAAAGATTGCAGCAAACGATGCGGGTATAAATGTAGAAATTCTTTTAGGACAAGAAATTATGTTGGACAAACACTCATTAGAACTGTGCAAAAAGAAAAAATTAAGAGGTATAAACGGAACAAAATATATGCTTATTGAATTTCCTATGGATAAATTGCCAAAAGATGCTTTAGATTTAATTTATGAGTTAAAGCTTCTTGATATTAAACCTATAATTGCACATCCTGAAAGGTATGTTTATATAGAGGAATCACCCACAGCTATAAATGATTTTATTGAAGAAGACTGTCTTTTCCAAGTTAATGCGGGAAGTTTGGAAGGTTTGTTTGGGAAAAAAGTTCAAAGATGTGCTAAGTTATTGGTGAAAGAAGGACTAGCAAACTTCATAGCCTCTGATGCTCATTCTTTAAATAAAAGATGTCCTGGTTTAATAGAAGGTTATAGAATAGCGAAATTAATAGATAGAAAGATAAAGAGAAAAACATCACAAAATTTAAGACTATTATTGTTAGGTGAAGATATAGAAATGAACAATAAAAAAATAGTCAAAAAGAAAAATCTATTTCAGCTTTTTAAGCATTAATATCTAAACAAGATATAATAAGTCTCTACTCCTTTGAAAAATTAAAGGAGTAGAGACTTATTAAATTTTGCAATCATCAATATCAACACATTTTTAATAAATACACTCTCGCTTCATAAGGTTTTAGTTCAAATGATTTTATGTTAACCTCACCATAAATTTTGTGATTTCCAATGAGAAGTTTTTGAGAATTATATTTTATATCTTCTGGTAAATCAAAATTAGATATAGAATCTGTAAAATTACATACGATAAGAAGCTTCTCTTCGCCTAAAGTTCTTGTGTAAGCATATAGTTCTTTGTTATTTTCAAGAATTAAGTCGTAAGTCCCATATACTACAATCGGATTGTTTTTACGAATATTAATTAATTCTTTATAATAATTAAATATAGAATCTGGGTCATTTAACTGAGATTTTACATTAATTTGTTTATAATTTGGATTCACATTAATCCAAGGGGTACCAGTTGTGAATCCTGCATTTTCACTATCATTCCATTGCACAGGTGTACGAGCATTATCTCTACCTCTTGCATAAATTGCGGCCATCATTTCGTCTGCTGCTTTTCCTTTAATATTTACTAGTTCCTTATACGCATTTAAGGTCTCAATGTCTCGATAATCATCTAAAGAGTCAAAAGCTACATTAGTCATACCTATTTCTTCACCTTGGTAAATGTATGGAGTTCCTTGCATCATGTGAAGACAAGTTGCTAACATTTTTGCTGACTCTTTCCAGTATTTTTTATCATTCCCAAAACGAGAAACTACTCTAGGCTGATCATGGTTATTCCAGTACAGACTATTCCATCCACCATCTTCTAATCCTTTTTGCCATTTAGTCATAATTTTTTTTAACTGAATTAATTCAAAACGACCGTTGCTCCATTTCCCATCTTCACCATTTCCCAGGTCCATATGCTCAAACTGAAAAACCATATTAAGCTCATTCCTATTTTCACCAACATAGTTCATAGCTTGCTTTGTATTAGCATTGGGTGTTTCTCCTACAGTGATTATGTTATATTTTGATAATACTTCTTTATTCATTTCTTTTAAGAATTCATTAACCCTTGGTCCATTAACAGAGTATGGCGCAAAATCTCCATATAAATGTCCTTCTTTTACATCTCCGTTAGGGAATTTTTGATCTTTAGAAATATAATTGATAACATCCATTCTAAATCCATCAATACCTTTGTTTAACCACCATTTCATTATCTTATATACTTCATTTCTAACCGCTCTATTTTCCCAATTTAAATCAGGTTGTTTTTTAGAAAATAAATGAAGGAAATACATATCTGTGGTTTTATCATATTCCCAAGCAGACCCACTAAAACTACTTTCCCAATTGTTTGGTGGTTGTCCATCTACTCCATTTTTCCATATATAATAATCTCTATATTTATTATCTTTGGATTTTCTGCTTTCCTTAAACCATAGATGTTCGTCAGAAGTATGATTTACTACCAAATCCATCATGATTTTTATACCTTTTTCATGAGATTTTTGAAGTAACAAATCAAAATCTTCCTTTGTACCAAACTCTGTCATAATATCTTGATAATCACTTATATCATATCCATTATCATCATTTGGAGATTTATAAATAGGACAGAGCCACAAAACATCTATGCCAAGCTCCTTTAAATAATCTAACTTCTCTACAATCCCTTGTAAATCGCCTATTCCATCTCCATTACTATCTTTAAAACTCCTTGGATAAATTTGATATACAATACTTTCTTTCCACCAAGCTTTATTCATAATAATTCCTCCATTGTTTGTTTCAATTTATTTATATATAAGGGTGAGCATATTACCATTATATTCATTTACAGAATATGCTTTTTTTTATGAGTAATCAATTAAAGTTTTTTGGGATTGGATACTGAATTTCTTTTTACTATAGTTACCTTTTAAATCATATTTTATTGTCTGTTCGTAAATTGATAGCCAGAGGAAGCACCATTATATTGAAATTTATATACATGACTATAACTCTTATTAATAGATGTGCCATCTATAGATACAAAATTATAAGTTTCCGATGTATTTATAGTTCCAGACTGGCTATCATCACTAATGTTGAAATCGGTAATATTAGCAGAAACAAGACTTTCATAATCACCGCCTGCATGGGAACCAGGTACATTCGCTTGTTGTTGTGTATACAGTTTACTTCCATAAGTTAAGTAAGGAGAGACTAATGAAAAATCATTTGCATTAATGGCGGCTGTAAGACCGGATGCATAGTTTTGTAAAAGATCATTTAATTGAGATTTTACGTCATCTAATTGAGCTTGAACATCAGTCTGAGCATTGATTGCATCTTGAAAACTTATATTAATGTCTGTTTCTCCACTTGTAGTCGACTGTTCTTCGCTCTTAAGTGTTTTTCCACCTATTACAGTTGTAGCATATATCTTTGAAGAAGTATCTACAGGTCCAAAATTGGTAGCATCACTAACTTTCACATTAGTATCTTTTGAATTAACAAATATTTTTGCATCAGGATAATCAGAACTTATATTTAAATAATTCATATCTTCAAATACACTTAAGGTTGCGGTGCCGTTGCTAGTTTTTATAAGATCGACTTGGTAAGGATGGTTTAAAGTAACATACTTACCTTTATAATTAGCTAAGATTAGATAAGTCCCAGGAATGTACGGCCCGAATTCTTTGGTGGATTTATCAGTATCGCTTTTGCCTATCTGAGTATTGTTAAGCGAAAAATTAACATCTTTAACTGTAGTTGTTATATCAACGAAGGATGGTTTAACGTTTATTTTGTAATTGGGGAAAATTAAAAACTTCTTTCCTATATTAGTTAACGTTAATGTATTACTAGATGATATGTTAATATTACTAAGATCTTTAGGACTAAGAGCATCATTATTTAAATTTTCAATAACTTCATCATAATATGAAGGATTCTTTTTAAAGTAATCTAGTAAAGGAACAACATTTTTATTATCTACTGTTAGCCTAGTGTCATTACAATATAATGTATTTGCTAAATCAGAAACGTTGTTTGTTACTACGTCTTTTTGGAATCTTGCTTCAAGCTTCTTAGGGTCGGATAAATAATTACCAACCTGAACGATAGCAATTATTGCTACTATTAAAACTGCAGCTACTATTATAGATATTTTTGACTTCTTTGTTAATTTATTATTAGATGTAGTATGTTTTTGAGCTGGATTAGTATCTTTTATTCGTTGATATTCCTCTTTGGGCAAAGAATTTTCAGTTGAAGTGTTTTCTTCTATTGGCGGAGTTTCATTTGTAGACTCATTTTTTAAGTCATTACCACATGTGGTGCAAAAAGTTTGGTCTTCATTAATTTCATTGCCACATTTACTACAAAATTTCATGTTAGGTCCCCCAATTTTTTATAATTATTCTTATATCTTATACTCCGCACAATGTATTACAAAAGGCCTACATTTATTTTCAGAGCTTTTTTACTGGATTTTTATTAAAAACAGTACCTTTAAATATTTTTCAAATGTATC
>NZ_JAHLEC010000167.1 GCF_018861705.1 Clostridium psychrophilum
ATTCCATAGTGATTATCCTCCTGTGTGTTTTAGTTTAGGCGATTAAAGCATAACACAGAATTAATCCACTATGGATTTCTTATTGGTTCAACTTCATTTTACAACAGGTCATTAAATTATTATTTAAGTACTATACAATTAAACTCATTAAAGGATAATCCTCTTCATTTATATCACGCACTCACCAATAAAATTAGTGTTAAATACAAAAATGGATAAGAAGATAATGGAGAGTTGCGAGGATAAAATAAGTAGTTCCTTTTTAATTGCTGAAAAAGACCTTACAAAAATATCAAACTCTTTAAATGATGAATATAATGTTATCCCTGAAAGGATTGACAATGAATTCTTAAATTTAGATGTAGAATGGAAAAAGAATTAACTTATAAAAATAAAAGATGCATCACTTTCAGAGATGTTACAGCACCTCCGGAGATGATTTAATATAAAAAATCACGCTAGATAAGCGTAATTTTTTTACTAAATATATAATTTTCTGTATTATTTTTTATCTTTTTTTGAGAATATTTTTAATCCTACAAGCAATCCAGCCCCAATTGTAGATACAATGCCTGTATATATTGCTACTTTTCCTGGTGTAGTTTTATTTATAGGTGTTTTAACTGCGTTATGATAATCATCCATCAAATTCTCATACTGTTTCTTATTAATATTTCCTACAGCTATACCCATAACCTTACAATTCAAGCCTGCAAAATAATTAATTTTTTCTGATATATAACAGTTAAATGTATGTATTTTCTGAGGTGTTGAACTACCATCATTCCATAATTCGACTCCAAATAATTCTTCATATATAAATTGATGTTGAAAAACAACTAAAGAATAAATACCGCGTTTTGAATGATATACATTAACATATCTATTTTTTGCAATTTGATTATCAATATTTCCTTTGTATAAAACTAAAATATTGTTGGATGAATTTTCATTCTTGATTTTATCAAATAATTCTTTGCCATCAAACGAATAAAATAATTCAACAGCAGTTATATTATTCTTCAATAATGCTGATTTGATTATATCTATATATGAATCGATGTATTGTATATCTTCTGGGAGTTTATTTTTGTAATCATTTATTACGTTTTGAGCTTTTCTATTAAAAATACCATTTGTAAATTTCATTTTTATATGCCTCTCTTCTTTTGTAATTTTTGTTAGTTTAACATATGTTGCCCTCTTTGTTTGTTTAACATAACATATATTTTTAAAATTCAAGATTCAATTCAATACCTAATATTATATATTTACACCTTCATAGATTAGTTAACATATCACATTATTGTTCTCACATCTAAAGCAATAATATTTTGACCCTACTTCAATCATTAATATAGTCATAAGCTTCCTTTATATCTATAATTTCATTGATTTTTAGATTATTGAATTTATTTATATAAATTATATCCTCGCCGTCATATAATTTGACATTGCCTATACCACTTTCTGCTTTAGAAACATAGACTTTTGCTTTACTATTAAATAGAATTGTGACATCTAATTTCACAGAATCCTTGGTTTTACACCAATTTGACTCAATTTTACCTCTTACTGTTTTTAAAGATGCTTCTACAGCCTCTAAGTTTTAATAATATGTGATTTAATAGTGAATTTACTATCTATTCCTATTGGATTTTCATCATATTCACAAAAAATTTTCGTGAGTATAAAGTTATTAACTAATTTTATAATAACATACTTTCTATGATTTAACAGCACCAGCGTTAAATGAGTAACTACGTATTTTTGATACTATAGATATTCTAATTCTTTTAATCCTTAACTCCTACGTTCAAACTTTCTGAAATTATTTGTTCAGAGAAAAATATAAATACTATTATAATTAGTAAAACTGATAAAGTAGCTGATGAAAACAAATACCACCAACTTTGTAGTAAATGTTTGTGCATAATCATTAATCATTAGTGGAAGTGTTATATTACCTTTACTTGATAGGAATAGTCATAAGTGTAATAACGCATGTTTAATTTCCTAAATAAAAATAATACCAATTATCTCTTTTTGAAATAATTGGTATTATTTTAAATTTATTAAGACTGTGCCTAGAGTTTAAAAACTTCCACTGCCTGTTTCATAAATCTATTGATTAAGTCATCTATCTTAAATTCATCCTTTCCAATAAGATATGATAAAACAGTGTTATTGAAGTTTTTATACCAGTGCTCAGGCACTCCCTTTATGCCAACAATTGCTCCAACTATACTGCCTGCTGTTGCAGCAGTACAATCATTATCCATTCCCATTGCTACAATTTCAGAAAGAACCTTTGTAACATCATTTCCTCCAATCATAAGTCCAAAAACTGTAAGGCATGCATTATTGTTTGTATGAACCCCTGACATCCCTATGAAATGCTTCTCCACAGCCAGGCGAGCTTCCTTATAATTCTTTATGTCCGTGCCAACATTTAGTGCCCATTCTATATCCTTATAGAGTGCGCATTGCTGAGGAATTTCAGTTAATCCTATTTTCAATGCATCAACAGCATTGTCAACGACGAAGGCAGCAGATTGAGTAGCGCTGAAAAACATTTCACCATAAATGCCGTTTCTTCTATGACTTAGATAAGCATCTTTATATGCCATTTCTGCTGCTTTTTCTGGATAAGCTGGGGCCATGTAAGCCCAAGTATCTGAACGTATGTCTGCACCTATCCATTGACAATATGGATTGTCTACATCCGCAGCCTCTAAGGCAGGTATACCTTTCTTTAAATTCTTCAAAGCAATATCTTCTGCAGTACATGCATATGGAAGGTACTTTATCCAAGATTTTCCTACATCCTCTGTAGTAAAGTTAACTCCAGAATCCTCAGCTATTAAAAGTCCTAGAAGCGTATATACTATATCGTCGTCAACTGGTACACCATTAAGTCCCTTTCGAGTATAATCATAACACTTACTTTTTTCATATCTTAAATCTGATGGATTCTTTATATCGGACCAATAATCTATCGGTGGAAAGGCATCTCCAATATATTCAGCCCAGTTCTCCATACTCTCAACAGTCCAAAATTCTACAGGTGCACCTAAGGTACAGCCGGCTATCCGGGAAAGAAAGGCTCCTTCAAGCTTTTCTCTGTATGTATCCTTATCGAAACTATCCCATAACTTTCTTGGTCCTTCTGCCCTGAGCCTGTGAATCTTCTCTAAATCATTAGGCTCTTTTATAGCTAATTCTTTATCTATTGCAGCCTCCTTCACTCTAGAAAGAGCAGTCTTTAAAGTCTCTTCTACTTCAGATACAATTTCTGATAAATCCTCCGATCCATATTCACATTTGAGTCTACTGTACTCACAAATACTATCACTCAAAGCTTTAATATTTTCAAATTTAGAAATGTCTACATATGGCATATAACTCATCCTCCCCTTATATTTTTAATATTAATTTACTTTAGTTTAACTAAGTTGCAATTTACTACTGATACTATTATAATAAATTTAATTAACTAATTCTCCTCAGAAAGGATCATGACTATGCAGAATCAACCAAAAAATAAATATATTTTTGAATATGCCCCAATAAATTTGCCACAAGACTTTCCAGTAGCTATACTAGATCTTCATAAACTTAGTGAGAAGGTTACCGGGCTTCATACTCATAATTGTCTTGAAATAGGATACTGTTATGAAGGTTCAGGAATTTTTATAATAAATAATAAAGTACTTTCCTTTTCTAAAGGCGATATATCAATAATTTTCAACAACCAATTTCATAAGGCTCAGAGTGAGAAATGTAAAGCCAGTGTATGGCATTTCATATACTTAGATCCAGAAAAGCTTTTATCAGAAATCAGTATTAAGGAACTTACGATGATATCTAATATTGTAAAAGGCAGTGCTGATTTTATAAATATATTATCTTCTGATAAATATCAAGATTTAGTTTACATAGTAAAATTAATAATATCAGAGTTGACGTTCTGCTCCAACTCCTATCATTCAGTAATAAAGGGGCTTACCTGGGCATTTTTAAAAAGTATAGGTCGATTAATAAAAGTTGAAGATACTACAAGCGTTCATTCTCAACACTTTGATATATTAAAGGTTATACCTGCCATTAATTATATTTCTAAAAACTATATGAATAAAATACAGATAGATTACTTGGCCTCCTTGTGTAATACTAGCCTGACAAGCTTTAGAAGACATTTTAGAACTGCTTTAAAGGTTTCTCCACTTGAATATATGGTAACCCTACGGATTCAAACTGCATCTTCACTATTGGAAAACACCGATTATTCGGTACTTGATATTGCTCTTAAGGTCGGTTATAATTCTCTATCCAGTTTTAACAGGCATTTTAAGAGACTAAAAGGTGTAGCCCCACTTGAATGGCGTGCTGCCCATCACACTATAAGTATAGTTTTCTAGCTATTCAATGCCATGTTTTAGAAGCCTCTAATTCAAATTTAGTGAATTCTTCCTCAACATCTTGTAACTTACACGATTTAGAGAAGAATCTACTAATCCTCTTTGAAAACAGGTTCAATATTCAGATTAATTTCACCAGTTCCATCAACTGTGCAAACTGCTTTTCCATGAAGAATAGGAAGCTTTGTATACCCGTCTATAGGAAAATCGGCCATTATTTCTACAAAGTCTTAACTTGAGTTTCTTAATTGTGATTTATATATGTAGACTTGTAGTTTAATATATCCTGATAATATAAGTGATTTGCAAATTTAAGTAACCTTTAAAATATAAAAAGGATAAATGAATGTGTTAATTAAATTTAACATTCCTT
>NZ_JAHLEC010000168.1 GCF_018861705.1 Clostridium psychrophilum
TATCTAATATTATTATAATAATTTGTAAAGGTAAAATCTACCTTTTAATTTGTAAGACTAACTTCCACTGTTTTATGTATTGGGGTGGAATTTACTTTTGCAATTGAGGTTAATGAAATATTAATTTATAAGTTGACTAATAATACTTTCCAAATATATCTTTTAGTGATATAATTTTTATTGAGAGTAAATATGAAATATAGCTATGAGAAATGAGAACCACACTAGCAAGTCTATTAAGCAGTAGATTTATATAGTGTGGCTTTTTTGTATTTTAATGGCTTAATGATGAGGTTGTTAAAATTGTTATGTTTATTAGGACTTATTAGGACTTATTAGGACTTATTAGTGATAGTTGATTATAAATCAACTATAATAAATACAAATAGGGGTGGGGCTATGAGATCGGAAAGTTTTATGTTTAAGGGTAAGTATGAGATAAATATATTTGTATACAAATGGGTTCCTAATGAGAATATAGAGTTAAAAGGAATAGTTCAAATAGCACATGGCATGGCAGAGACAGCAATCAGGTACGAAAAATTTGCAGAGGTACTAACGGATAATGGGTTTATCGTTTATGCTAATGACCATAGAGGTCACGGAAAAACTGCGGGGAAAATTGAAAAGGTAGGAGATTTAGGGGAAGATAGTTTTAATTCAATGGTTGATGATATGCATGAATTAAATAAAATAATTAAAAATGAAAATGTGAGGTTACCTATATTCTTACTTGGACATAGCATGGGGTCCTTTTTAACACAAAAATACATTAGTTTGTATGGTAATGAATTAAATGGTGTTATGCTTACAGGAACTTGTGGCAAAAAAGGAATTATTACTGATATAGGTAGACTAATAGCAAAATGTGATAGCAAGAGAATTGGAAGAAACGGTAAAAGCATCCTTCTAAATAAATTGATTATTGGAAGGAATAACAATTTTTTTAACCCAAGTAGAACAGCCTTTGATTGGTTAAGCAGGGACAACAAGGAAGTAGATAAATATATAGATGACCCATACTGTGGGACAATTTTTACAGCAGGATTTTTCTATGATTTATTAAGTGGTATTAAAGAGATAGCAAGTGAGATAGAAATTAAAAGTGTTCCTAAAGATTTGCCAATTTATATTTTCGCAGGAGATAAGGATCCTGTAGGAGAGAATGGTAGGGGTGTTATAAAATTAGTAAAGACTTATAATAAACATGGAGTGAAGGATTTAATTTACAAACTTTATAAAGATGGACGCCATGAAATGCTTCATGAAACCAACACAGAAGAAGTATTTTATGATGTAATTCAATGGCTTAAGGCACATAGGTAAATAGCAAGTAAAATACGTAAACATGGGATATAAGAAGTATTTTGCAAGAATAATATATATGTTGGAATATTAGTATGATAATGTTTGTATACTAAACATATTGTGATATTTTTTAAAATGCATGTTTGGTTATAATAATACTATGCTATATAATAAACTTTGGTACATTTCAAATTTATAAAATGAAAGAAGGAAATTTTAGTGAGTGAAGTTAAAAAACTTAAAACAAGAGATGCAATTGATAGTAATTATAAATGGAACGTTGATAAAATGTACAAAAATTCTGAAGAGTGGGAAGAAAAATTTAAAATACTAAAGTCTAAGGCACCCCAAATACAAAAGTTTTCGGGAAAATTGGGCACAGCAAAAGAGTTGTTATGTTTTTTAGAAAGTAATGATGATATTGAAAGACTTTTAGATAAATTGCTTGTATATGCACATCTAAGAGGGGATGAGGATACAGGAAATGCTAAGTTTCAAGTCCTTAAAAACAAAATTGATGCATATGCGGCTGAAGTCTCTAGTTTTACAGCATTTTTTATTCCAGAATTATTGTTATTACCAATAGGGGCAGTAGATGAGGAAATTAATAAGCTACCAGCACTTAAAGTATATGAGTTTTATTTGTCGGATATAATAAGCCAAAAGGAACATACCTTAGATGCAGAAGGAGAAAAGCTTTTAGCATCAGTTAGTGATTGTTTAAATGCCCCAGGAAATATATTTGGGATGCTTACAAATGCAGACATGACCTTCCCATGTATAAAAGATGAAAAAGGTAACGAAATTGAATTAACTGAGGGAAACTATAGCAATTTTATAAAATCAAAGGATAGATGTGTGAGAAAAGATGCATTTGATACATTATTTGGGACTTATAAAAATTTTAAAAATACTTTAACAGCTTCTTTAACATCTTCAATAAAGAATTTTATATTTGATGCAAAAATAAGAAACTATTCGTCTTCATTAGAAAGTTCTTTAAAGCCTAATAATATTCCATTAGAGGTTTATGATAACGTAGTTGATACTATAAATAAGAATCTATCATCTCTTCATAAATATGTAAGCCTTAAAAAGAAGCTATTAGGACTTTCTGAAATTCATATGTATGATTTATATGTACCAATAGTTGAGGTTGAGCAGGAACATATTGAATACGAGGATGCGGTTAAAATAGCATTATATGCTATTAAGCCACTAGGGGAAGAGTATCTAAATATATTCAAAGAAGGTATTAATAAAGGCTGGGTAGATGTATTTCAAAATAAAGGCAAACGCTCTGGAGCATATTCTTGGGGTTGTTATGACAGCATGCCATACGTGCTTTTAAATTATAATTATCAATTAAATGATGTATCTACTCTTGTTCATGAAATGGGGCATTCTATCCATTCATATTATTCAAGGAAGAATCAACCATCTATATATTCAGATTATGAGTTATTCTGTGCGGAGGTTGCATCTACCACTAATGAATGCTTGTTAATAGATTATTTAATTAAAAATGAGAAAGATAAGAAGAAAAGATTATTCTTAATAAATCAACAGTTAGAAGGAATAAGAACTACAGTATTTAGGCAATGTATGTTTGCAGAATTTGAGAAGACAACACATGAAAAGATTGAACAAGGCACACCATTATCTCCAGAAGATTTATGCCAGATTTATCATGAGTTAAATGTAAGATATTTTGGAGAAGAAATGGTGGTAGATGAGGGCATAGATATGGAATGGTCAAGAATTCCTCATTTTTATAATGATTTCTATGTATATCAATATGCTACGGGTTTTGCAGCTGCTAATTCTTTTAGCAAAATGATAGTCGAAGATGGCGAAAATGCAGTAGAGAAATATATTGGATTTTTAAAGAGCGGTGGAAGTGATTATCCAATAAGTATACTTAAAAAAGCAGGAGTAGATATGTCAACTCCAAAACCTTTAGAAGATACTATAAAAAGATTTGACGAATTATTAGCAATGCTCGAAAAAGAGATTTAACAAAATGAAGATATATATTACTACAATTGAGGTTCACTTCGGTAAGAAGATTTAAACAAATTTTAATGCAGGATACTAAAAAGTACAAACTCGCTATCGCTCAATCAGGTACTTTTCTTAACGCATCTTCCATTAAAATTAGTTAAGAATTACTAAAGCTTGTTCAAACGCAACTTTCATAATATATGCCTTTCCTAATGCGATAATAACTCTTATTTCAAAAAGTACCAATAAATAAACAGGCTATTTAATACTTGAAAAATAGCTAGATAGTCTATTACCTTAAAAATAAATGCCTATATCTTATATTACATAGTAATTAAAGGTATAGGTTAATTTATTTTAGCGGGTGTTCCGAAATCAATCATTTATTTTCAAAAATAAATAAAAAAGGGATAATTGGTGCTAAATAAAAATATAATTAAGTGAATGCAGGTAATCCTAGTACAAATATGAGATAATATATTTTAGTGAATGATTGGAGGAATGAAAGTGAGATTATTACTGACAAACGACGATGGTATAAATGCAAAAGGGATATATGTACTAGCTAAAGAACTTGAAAAAAATCATGAGGTAATTATTGTAGCACCAGCTAAAGAGCAAAGTGCATGTGGTCATTCTATAACACTTACAAGGCCACTTATTGTGAGAAAAACTAAAGTTGAAGGGTTAAATTCAGAAGCTTTTAGTGTGGATGGAACGCCAGCGGATTGCGTGAAAATTGCAATTAATAAACTTGTTGTGGGTAAAATAGATATGGTAGTATCAGGAATTAATAGAGGTTTTAATTTGGGAACAGATGTTTTATATTCTGGTACAGTATCTGCAGCAATCGAAGCTTGCATTTACAAAATACCAGCGATTGCTGTTTCTATGGAGATTAAAGAAAATATTGAGACTTATGATATTGCGGCTAAATATGTAAGTAAAATACTTCTTAAAGCTAAACAGAATAACATTAAAAGCAATATTGTATTAAATGTAAATATTCCCTTGCTAAAGGAAAACAAAATAAAAGGGATTAAAGTATGTAAAATTGGTACTAGGTTGTATAACAACGATTATATAAAATCTATAGGAGAAAACAATGAAACCCAATATGAAATTAAAGGTAAGGTAAAAGATATTCATGAGGAAGATGCAGATACAAAATATTTTAAAGAAGGATATGTTACTGTAACACCCCTTCATTATGATTTAACTAATTTTAATATATTAGAGGATGTAAGTAAATGGTTTTAGTTTTATATGCGATGATTAAAAACATCAATATTAAAAATTAATGTTATGATTAAGCCACAAAAAGCTATATTTTCTCCGGTAGGAGTTAAGCTATTTCAAATTTTAGGCTATGCCTCTTGAAAATATTGTAAATTAATATGAAAATTTCAA
>NZ_JAHLEC010000169.1 GCF_018861705.1 Clostridium psychrophilum
AAATAAAGCAACATTAAATTTCTTCAGGATACATTTTCACTTTTCAACCCACATTCTAAATCCTAATATTTCCATTATTGTTTTTTCATAAGTTAGTTAACACTATCAAATCACTTATATACATCATAACATGTAAATAAGTAAATGTCGTAAAAAATGTACTAATGAGTTTGTAAACCCTCATATTGTTTATCTATAGAGTTGTTAATCAATAATATTTATTTTTCTAATTTCCTGTTAAGATTCTTATTCTAACACCGTTAGCTGTCACGTGTAGAACAATTTAAATCATTATCTAGAGTTATTCTTTTATTAACAATATCTACTTTATTCACCATACTCAACTAAGGCCTCTCTTCTATTCATATATAATTTTTAAAATTCATTTGTATTGTTATCATTATCATAATTATGAGTATTATTATTTACTGGAATAACAAAACAACATATTATATAAAATACTATACCTGCACCATATATTAGCGTTAAAAGCACCCAAGATAATCTGATAAATGTTGCATCTGTATCAAAATACTCAGCAATACCACCGCAAACACCTGCTATTTGTTTATTTGTGGTAGATCTATATATTTTTTTCCGCATAATTATTCCTCCGATTTTAATTTTTAGAATGTCACTATATTAAATCTATATTATACGTAGAATTTAATTATTGCTGCTATGAAAAATATCACCCATACTTACCAACTTATATGATATATAGCTGTTTCACTTGTTCTTTTGCAAGCAACCTAAAATAAAAGTAACATAAAATAAGAAACATAGCCCTCCCTTGCCAAGTAGATTATGTCTATTATTTTCTTTTATTTGATATCCAATTTAAAAATTTTGTTGAATAACTTAATGCTTTAACTGGGCAAGCATCTACACAGTGACCACATCCAACACACCGAATGTTTATTACTGCATCACCATTTTTAGCCTTGCTCTTAATATCAATCGACATTGGACATGCTAAATTGCATTGACCACATTGTATACATTTAGACTTATTTGTAAGAATTCGTTGACCAGCTATTTTCCCCAGGAAAGATAAGACCGTACCTAATGGACAATAATAGCAATAACCTCTACCAATAAAAGCTACCCAAAAAAACATAGCTATCAGCAGTTCTGTAGTGAGATACTTATAGTTTTCAATTTTACTAATTATCTGGTAATTTCCTATTATTGGTATTCCTAATAATAACAAAATCCACCAAACAGTAAAAAATACTGAAATCAACAGAAATACCCATCTTAAAACAGAAAAAATTTTAATTACTATTGGGTTTGTTTTTTTATGTTTCCCAATTAGAGGTATTACTGGATCAAATACTTCTGAGGCAAACCCATTAAACAAACATAGGGTTGAACATTGTAGACGCCTTCCAAATAATAAAGTTCCTACAAAAACAACAATGCTGACGCATATATAAAATATAAGAACAGCAGATATACCAGCTGATCCCCAAATTTTATAGCTGCTAATATAAAAAGACGATTTCGGATACAGCAACTGTAAAGGCATTGTTGTCCATGGCAATGGCATAGCAAAGAAATATAATTCTTTGTTATTAAGAAGCATAGGAACAGATATATGTACAATTAGTGCAGAAACTATAAATCCAATTAGGTTTCTTTTTCTCATTACTGTCCTTTTAGAAGTACCAATAATTCTAATTGTAAGGATACTGCCAATAATTATAAACAAAGTCTTTATTTCGTTTTCATAAAATTGCCAGAGCCACGTTATAAATGATGCTACTTTAGGTGTTGCTCTACTTACATATCCATAATTTAATCCAGCTATTAAAATACATAAGATTATATATATCCATAGAATAGCTTTTAGAATTTTAAATTCAATATTTTTATTAGACTCCATCAATTTCTTGCCCCCTTAAATATCAATGAAATTAACTTAAGTATAAATGATTAGGTAGATATTTATTGAATTTAATTTATTACATTCAATAGTAGCAGACTTTAACATGTAAGTACTTGTTTAGAATTAAAGTTGTTTTTCTTAAAGTCAGCATTTAGAAACTCAAATTTTTGTGGTATAACCTTGATTATATATAACTCTATAGACAATTTTTCTAATGCACTTAATTCAATCCCTTTTGATTTAAATACTTCAAAATATTCTTCACTAAATGATGGTACTATTTTAGCTAACCCTGATATTTGTAATCCTTTTACATCTTTCATGGTTGTATAGCTATCAGCTATACTCATAGCTACATTATTATTTTGAAGAATCCCTTTGAATTTCATTCCTCCTTCTGTAATTATATAGAAATTGGACTTATAATATTGATACTCTATTGGTGTACATCTTACAAATGTACCTATTCCTGTTGCTAATGCACAAGTATTATGATTTATTATAAATTTTTCAATTTCTTTCTTAAGTAAATTATTAGGCATTGTTAAATTAGGTGTTTTCATAATTTTTATAAATTTTTCAGCCACCGCTATTACATTTTCTGTTTTAAAATTTCCACAATCTTTAAATGGAACACCTGATTTTTTACTGAACATTTTAACTGAATTGTAATCTTCCTCAGATAGTTTGTTAAGTCGTAATTCCCCTTCTACAAACTCAGAAATGTCTTCAGTTCGTTTTAATAATGCAGCAAATTCATTTAATTGTTTTGGAAAATCAAAATTAGATATTCCTACACCTATAATACCTATTTTTTTGATGCTAATCTGTTCTTTAAATTCATTCACATACGATTTAATCATTTTTGCGGTGTCATAAGCATAAAATCCAAAAACAAAAATAATATTTTGATAATATTCTAAGTTTTTTGGAGCTTTTTCCACAGTGCAAAATTTTGTATTACCAAATATATAAGCTACAATCTCTGCTGTCTTTTTCGAAGTACCATGTTTACCTTCATAAATTATTAATGTATTTAACATAATTAACCTCCATTTTCATATCCTTCTACTTTTTAGTGTTTTAATTTTCATGGTAATAAATCAACTTTAGGTTTTTATGAGTTCATATTTTATTACTATTGCGAACTAATTCTGCGTATTATTCACGATTTCTATAGCCACTTTACCAGTTATATGTTCGATTATGACTTCAAATAAACAGACTCTATTCCATTCACTTTCAATTTCTCGCTGTCCTTCTTCACTATAGTCAGGTGAATACTTTTTAACTAAACTTTCAATGGCATTTCTCTTCTCGTCATCTTCTGTAAGAATCCTTGCTCTACCAAAAACAGACACACTACGAAAATGGGTAGTAAAAGTTTTTTGTATTACCTCATCTTTTTCTATGACACAAAATGTTACCTTATCATTCCTTTTTATGCTATCAATCTTATGCCCTTCTTTTGCACCATGAAAAAAGAGTTTTCCGTCTTTATAAGCAAAACTTACTGGAACAGTATATGGGTAATCATCATCGCCTGTTACACCCAAAACTCCAGATGTGCACGCCTGTAGAATTTCAATTGTTTCTCTTTTGGATAATAATTACTTTTTTCTTCTCATTTCTCTGAACATAATCACACACTCCTATAATTCTTTCATTATTGTTAAGCCCTCGTTTTTATTACGTTTCCACAATAAATATTATCATTAATCCATAGACTTTCATAGCACTTTAATCTGGCCACAACATTTTACAACTCCGTTTCTTGTGTAAAATTTAGACCCTGAGTGAACCACGAACACCCCTGCCTCCATAGTAAGATTCCGCACCATTATGATACACAAAGACATTCTCGTAGCGGAAATCAGCAAATATGGCACCGCCGAGTTTTCTAATTTCATAAGGTGTCTTCACCCAACTAGATGTCTTCGTATCGAAATCTCCAAGTTTCTGCAGCTCTCGATATAAATGTGGTTCAAGAAAAGTAACAAAAGCAGGGAACGTGGAAAATGTAAAAGACATAGTTCAATGCTCCTGGAATAATATTTGGTAAGATATTCTCATAATTCAATCCAATATCGCTTAACTAAGTTTTCATCATTACGAACTTCATTTTCTAATATCCCGCCACAATATTCTATAGTTTTTGAAGACGCAATATTATCAGCATCACATGTAAGTAAGACTTTCTTTATTTCCAATTTCGTACATTCTTCCAATGCAATTTTCAGCATTTCCTTAGCATAACCTTTTCTACGCTCAATTTTTCTTACACTATATCCAATATGTCCTCCGAAATTATATAAATATTCATTTAATTTGTGCCTGATATTTATCATACCAATTAATTTATTATCTTCTTCTCTGATTGCTAAGAACACACTTGCAGTTACTTCAGTATGCTTTGTACTCTCTTTTTCGTTATCAAATACAAATTTCATCCATTCTTCATAAACATCATAATTTTGCAGATATGATGTACCTGCCAAATCATCACCATTCTCCATAAATTCATTTTTGTATTCTGTAATCTGTTTCTTATACTCGATAGATGGTCTTAATAATCTCATAACATTCCTCCAATATTGTTTATAATATAGTTAATTGCATAACCCTGTAGTCAAGCGACTACAAGGGTTTACAATCATATATATACAGGAATTCCCCCAACTTTTGTCGAATTTATATTCATTACAACTAAATTCACC
>NZ_JAHLEC010000170.1 GCF_018861705.1 Clostridium psychrophilum
AATTACTAAATTTACCATTGTTCGTGTTATGCAATGGTCTTTTTGTTATGCAATGAAATTAACAACTACTTTCGCAAATTTACACTTGACTTTAACTAGCTGGTCTATCTTGCCTAATTTCATATTTCATAAATACGAAATAAAATAAAAATGTGAATTAACTCTTATGTAAATTATATCATTAATTAGTATTAATCAAAGAGCTTAACACAAAAGGTAGGGTTTTTGTGTTGGCATAATTTCATGTCACAAAAGTACCTATTTTGCATTTTGTGACATCACAAAAGTAATTAGGGTAATTTTGTGACAGATACGATATAATTAACTATAAGTTTTTATAAAAGAGGGATTACGCTATGTCTAAAATAGGTTATATACGAGTTTCTACAGTAGATCAAAACACAGACAGACAGGAAATAGCATTATCAGAATTAGGTATTCAAAAAATTTTCAGTGAAAAAATATCAGGTAAAAGTGCTAATAGACCTCAATTAAAAAGCATGATGGAATACATTAGAGATGGAGATATATTGTATATAGAAAGTATATCTCGTCTTGCTCGCAGTACACGGGATTTGCTTTCTATAGTACAGCAACTTAAAGATAAAAAGGTAGATCTCGTTTCTTTAGAGGAGAACATCGATACTGCTACACCACAAGGGCGATTTGTTTTAACCTTATTTGGAGCGCTATCTGAACTAGAAAGAGAAAGTACTCTCAAACGTCAGCGTGAAGGTATTGCAGCTGAACATCTAAAAGGTAAAAAATTTGGTAGACCAATGGTTGAAAGGCCTAAAGATCGGTATAAAGTAATAAAGCTTTGAAAGGATGAAAAAATCACCGCAATTGAAGAAATGAGCAGACTAAATATGAACCGTGGTACATTTTATCGAAGAGCCAAAGAAATAGAAATTTTATAATTATTCTATGAGGGGGTTGGTATTTATGCCTGGGATGCATGAAACTGTATATCCACGATTTAAAAGTAATATTTATGAAAAAGAACTAAATGACACATATACTCCAACGCAAGAGGAAATAAAGTTCTCACAGAAAGTTGCCCGTGGTTACAAATTAAAAACTTGTTTTATAATTATGCTTAAAAGTTTTCAAAGACTGGGCTATTTCGTAGCTCCTATAAATATTCCGCAGACTATAGTACAACATATTTCTAAGGCGATTAATAGTTCTATTTCTTCAGTGGATATTTAAAATTACAATAAATTAGGAACAAAATTAAGGCATGTTCAGATTATTAGAGAATATTTAAATATAAAACCTTATGGATCAGATGCCAGACATGTATTAGTAAGAGCCATTGGAGCCTCCGCACGAACAAAGGATGAACCTTCTGATCTTATAAATGTTGCTATTGAAGAATTAATACGGCAGCATTATGAATTGCCAGCTTTTAGTACATTAGTAAGAGCATCAAATAGAATAAGAGTATCTGTATATCGGGCTTTTTACCGTCAAATTTATAATCTTATTAGCGAGGAGTCCAGGAATAAAATTGATAAACTTTTAGAATCTGAACAGGATAACATATATACTTCCTGGAACTTTTTAAAGCAAGAGCCAGGAACGCCCACACTTATGCATTTAAAAGATTTAGTTAATTATCTGAAATGGCTAACAGATCAAAATGTTGCCCTTGAGGTGCTCTCAAATATCCCAGATATTAAAGTTAAACAGTTTGCAGCTGAGGCAAAGACTCTTAATGCTGCACAAATGAAAGCATTAGAGCCTAATAAAAGATATACTATTTCAGTAGCATTATTGGCTGTTCAATCTGCAAAAACATTGGATGATCTGGCAGAAATGTTTATTAAAAGAATGTCTAGTGTTCACCGAAAAGGAAAAGAAGCACTTGAATTATATAGAACTAAAAACATACAAACAACAGACAAATTAGTAGTAACATTGCGAGATATGATTTTAGCTTATAAAAAAGATGGAAGCATTGAAGAAAAATTTGCAGCAATCCAATCAGTCATTGAGGATAAAAGTGATGAGGTGCTTAGTGATTGTGAAGCGCATACAGCTAATTCAGGTAACAATTATTACTCGTTTCTTTGGAAATATTACAAGAGTCATAGAGTAACTTTATTTAGCTTAGTAAGAAGTGTTACACTCCATTCCACAAATAAAGATATATCCCTAGAGCAATCATTAAAATTTCTTCAGGCAAATGAAAATATACGCAGAGATTTACTCGATTCAGTTAAAATTGAAAATAAGGGCAAAGACAATGAAAATAAAATTCAACTTTTAGACCTTTCATGGGTGTCGGATGATTTTTGGAAGCTTATAACTGGATACAGCAGCAGAAATACTTATCCGGACAAAATAGATCGCAGACATTTTGAAGTATGTGTGTTTACACAAATATTTAGAGATTTAAAATCTGGTGATTTATATGTTAAAGGTAGTGATAAATTTTCTGATTATAGAGATCAACTTATAAGTTGGGAAGATTACGAGGAAACTAAAGATTTGTATGGTGAGCAAGCAGGCATTCCTGTGAATAGTCATGGGTTTATTGAGCACGTAAAAAATTGGCTTAATGATGCAATTGAGAAAACAGACAAGTCTTTCCCTTCTAATCAGTATTTAAGAATAGAAAAAGGCATACCAACTTTAGGCAAGCCTGAAAAAAAGAAGTATCCTAAACAGTTGAAATTAATTGAATCGCTAATCTCGGAGAGATTAAAACCGATTAATATTCTTGATGTGATTACGGATACGGAATACTGGCTTAACTGGTCAAAATACTTTGGTTCCATTTCTGGCCATGATGCAAAGATTGAAAACTCAATTGAGAGGTACCTTATAACGTCTTTTTGTTATGGATGCAATTTAGGACCTACTCAAACATCTCGATCTCTAGAAGGTATCAATCGTAAACAGGTAGCATGGATAAATAATCGTCATATAACAGAAGAAAAGATAGAGTTAGCCATAAAAGATATTATAAACGCATATAACTGCTTTTCACTACCTAAATTTTGGGGTTCTGGTAAAAGAGTCTCTGCAGATGGTACAAAATGGGATTTGTATGAACAAAATCTATTGTCTGAGTACCATATAAGATATGGAGGATACGGTGGAATTGGATATTATCATGTTTCAGACACGTATATAGCTTTATTTAGTCATTTTATCCCTTGTGGTGTTTGGGAAGCAGTATATATTCTGGATGGAATGTTAAAAAACGAATCCGATATTCAACCAGATACAATACATGCGGATACACAAGGTCAAAATGCACCAGTTTTTGCATTATCTTATTTATTAGGTATAAACCTTATGCCCCGTATTCGAAACTGGAAGGACATTACACTTTATAGACCATATAAAGATGCAAAGTATGAACATATTGATGAATTATTTTCTGATACAATTGATTGGAAGCTTATTGAAACCCATTTTCCTGATATGCTAAGAGTTGCTTTATCTATTAAAGATGGGAAAATTACAGCATCTACACTCTTAAGAAAGCTTAGCACATATAGTAGAAAAAACCGATTATACCAAGCTTTCAGAGAACTCGGCAGAGCTATTAGGACAGGATATTTAATGAATTATATTGGGGATGAAGAATTAAGAAGTACAATACAAGCAGCTACAAATAAAAGTGAAGGTTTCAATTGCTTTACTAAATGGGTGTTGTTTGGAGGGGATGGAATTATTGCAGAAAACAACAGAGATGAACAGCGAAAAATAATAAAGTATAATCATCTGGTTTCCAATTGTATTATATTTTATAACGTTTTTCATATAACCCAAATTCTTCAGGAGCTGGTCATGGAAGGTCATATAATTGAGGAAGATACTATAGCAGCTTTAAGTCCATATAGGGTGTTTTTGCCCAACCCCTCCAAAAAGGGGAATAAGGACTATTTCACAAAGTATACTTTTTGAAATGGTGATATTATTATACTTTTTTTATGTCAAAACTTCAACATTTTTATATATGAAACACTTCAAATAGATTGTATACTTATTGAAGTATTATTATGATTTTTATATAAAGTTTAAGAAGGAGCTATATAGGATGAGAAGTTTTTTTTATGCAAGGGTAAGTAGTAAAGACCAATCTTTAGAAAGACAAGTTGCTACAGCTAAAGAACTTGGAATACAGGATGAATATATATTTATAGAAAAAGCCAGTGGTAAAGATTTTAAAAGACCTGAATACCAGTTAATGAAGCGTATTCTTCGAAGTGGTGATATTTTATACATCAAATCGCTTGATAGATTAGGAAGAAATAAGCAAATGCTTTTGGATGAGTGGAAGGAGCTTATAAAAAATAAAGAAATTGATATAATTGTTTTAGATATGCCTTTGCTTAATACAACAAAATATAAGGATATGAAAGGTATAGAAAGTTTAATTGTTGATTTGATACTGCAGCTATTAAGTTATATGGCAGAGGATGAACGTACAAGAATAAAAGAAAGACAAAAGGAAGGCATTAGCATTGCTATGAAGAAAGGAATCAAATTTGGAAGAAAGAAAATACCAATTGATGAAAACTTTAAGGCTGTTTATAGGAAGTGGAAGCAAGGTAATATAACTGCTGTAAAAGCTATGGAGCTTGTT
>NZ_JAHLEC010000171.1 GCF_018861705.1 Clostridium psychrophilum
AGGAATGTTAAATTTAATTAACATATTCCTTTATCCTTTTTATATTTTAAGGGTTACTTAAATTTGCAAGTTACTTATATTATTAGGATATATTAAACTACACGTCTACAATTACCATAGAATAAACGTAGTATAAAATACAAAATGCCGTGTAATGAATAAGGTTGCTTTCAGATGTTGAGCCGACAAAAGCTATCACCACAAGTATATACTTAAATGATGATACCTACGAAAATTGCTCTATGTCTGAAACAAACTATTAAACGATGCCGCGTTAGCACTTACTATGGGATTTCAATAAATATTACTTTCCCAAAATCAACGATAATCTGCTATATTTAGCTTATATCTTGCAATAATCCAAATAAAATTCATGATGATCAGTATATCTTGTATTTTATATCATTAACTTTAATTTTCATATATAAAAACAAACTAAGGTGGCATTACATAATGAAAAAGAAAAATTTATGGCGTTACAATTTTAACTAATTTAATTAGTTAAGAATTTAGAGCAGAATGCAAGTCAAAATTTTATATTAGCACATATCTGCCACCGCTTTTAGCGGTTTAGTTCAACTGTTATTTCACGACATGCCTGAGACTAAAAAATACTGTTACTCTATTACATTATGATAATTGCTTTGATTATTGCAACAGCAATTACCACGATGATATTGATTATTACAACATGGATTATACCAAGGTTCGCACCAAGGTTCGCACCAAGAATCACAGCAACAACAATTATTACAACCATTATTGTAACTACAACCATTATTGTAACTACAATAATTATTCAAAGGCAAAGAATTATCGGAACAACTTTCACTATGATTATCAAATAAGTTATCACAACAATTATCATTTTTAGAAATATCATCATGATGATATTTCTTTCCTAAGCAATCATCGCAAGAAACTTCAAAATCATGTATATCTTCAGATGTTGACATACTATCACTTCCTTTGCTTTAGACAATATATAATATGATTTCTTAAAGAAATTGGACATATAATAAAAAACAATTTATAAATTATTAAAACTCATATAGCCAAAGTACGTTAAATATATGTTTAGCATACTTTGGCTATATGACTTGCCTATATGATATTGCTTAACAATATTGGTATTAACTAGTTATATAAAGCATTACATCTTAAATTTAAAAATATATATTTTTAAATTTTGAATCATAAACTTTTTTTAATCACACAACTATTTTTTATAGAATATATTAGAAATATAGAATATACATTAGCTATATTTTGTACAAGCTCATTAATCAAACCATTGTAAATTTATAATAAAGGCATTTAAAAATATTAATCTGATTTAGTGGAACATATTTTCAGCGTATATCCTTTATGTTGAAAATATTCTTAATGGTTCATAGATATAAGAAATTTTAATGGCCAAATCAGTATTAATGATTATTGTCTTATTTTAAATTTAAAAAGGAGTTGTATTAAATGAGTAAAGATGTTGATTGTAATAAGTGTACTAAAAGTTCATGCGGTTCATGTGATTTATGTAGCGTCATTAATGCAGATCCATCAGATATGGAGAAACACGGTGCAAGATTATTAACTGTAAGAATAAAAGTAAGGAACGTATGCTTTGATAAAAGAGTAGCTGTTGCATGCATTATATATGATAGCTGTCATAGAATAGTTGCTTTTAGGGGGTTTACTACAATTATATGTAGAGAAAATGGATGTGGTGAATGTGGCACTATTGAACGTAAATTAGTGTTTGTACTTCCTGATGATATTACATGTGATCCTTGTGATTTAGATGTTCGTACCGCAGCAAATTATATATACCCATGTGAGGACTGATAAATAGTGTAGTGGCAAATTTGGCCTAGCGTAATCGCTAGGCTTCTTTATCGTTTTATATTAAAAAACACTTAACTACCTGCTGATACATCATTATAATTATTTGTAAAGTACGTTAAATGAATAGGTTTGGATTCAGATGTTAGGCCGATAAAAGCTATCACCTTAAGTATATACTTAAAGGGGTATGAAGAACATAGCTGCAACCAGAAGCAATACCTTAAATTAAGAATTTGATAATCACTTCATTATAAGTCTCTTGAGCTTCAGTAATTGATAAATTCACATATATTTCGAGAATTTTTCTGCTTTTCTATTAATATCTACAATCTCTATTTTTTAATTCGTTAAATTTAAAGATCGCATCAGTTTTATTATTAAATTACATGAGCTATCTTTTAAAAGTTTCTATAATGTCAAGTGTAGGAACTTAGTTTATGATTAGCTTACCGTATGACTCTAAAATACTCAATAAAATGCTTTAAATGCACCTAAGTTCTACTTCCAAAATTAAATTTGGAACTTTCCTATTGCTTCTGGTTACAACTATGTTTTTCATACCCCATTTAAGAAATCTATCGCGAAAAGTAGTTTTGCTCATTTTTAATTTCAATGCAATACTTCTTAAACTTTTTTCTTCTTTAAGTTCGGCATTTTTTTATTATATCTTTCTATAAATTCTTCTATAGATTTATTAATAATATAATTTTTTGACCTATCTTCTAAAAGTTGAATAGGCTTTAATTTATCTAAAGTATCCTTTTGTACTGAAATTGAAAACTTAACTGATGCCATTATTTATCCTCCAATCTATAATGATTTTGATATTCTAAATTAAATTCATTTGCACCTTTAGTATCAATATCTTTTAAGAACTTACTAACTTCATGAAATCTTATAACAGATTCATTTGTTTCATAATTAAAATCATTTGGAAGCGTTATATCAACAATCAATTTGTTATCTGGAAGTCGATAAACACTGCCACTTGAAGCATAACCAATAAAAACAATATCTAAAGATTTATACCCATAATATTTTGCAATAGTTGAAGCAATATAACCACCAATGTCTTTTTTATCTAAAATACGTTTAACTTCTATAATTTTCATATTAATAACCACCTTTTATTTTATCTAAACGCTAATTTGATAACTTATTTACTAACTCTCTATAACTTATTATAGCATAAAAGGTGTTCTGTTTCAACACAATCAAACACAAATAACAAGTAAATAAAGGCAATTTGGCTTCTTTATTTACTTGTTATAAAAGTTATAAATAAAAATGATCAAAAAATAAATTATGTCGTGAAAGTTCATTTGAACTAAACCGCTAACAGCGGTGGCAGACGAGTGCTAATTATGTTAATTTAATTTTTACTTAAATAAAATGCAAAGAAGTATCTTATTTACTAAGATACTTCTTTATTATAATTCACACTTCCTATAAACTTTTATTGTTGAAAGAACAAAATCTCCCTACGGTCGAGTAAAAACCCTTATGCCAAGCAAATATGATAATCTCATCGTCCTTTGATTATCATATTTGCATCACATTCTGGGCATAGAACAATAGGACTACCACTCTTCTTGTCAAATTCCTCAGGTGTATAACATTCAAACGCAACAAATTCAGATACCTCTTCTTCATACCCACATTTCTTACATTTAAAAAGTATCATCTTATCGGGTCCCTCTGTTTGAAATGGTATCTCCCTTTCATCCATTTTAATTTGACCAATTGCAATAACAAGTTGAACCAATTTGTATTTATACTAAAATCGTTGAAATTACTTATGCTGCATAAATTATATCCAATTGAGATTCAAATAGTTCTTCAGGGGTATTGTATTTGAGTATACGTCTTGGAAGTGTATTCATCCATTCCTCGATAAAAGAGATATCAGAGGAACTATAATCTGACATACGTTTTCCTTTGGGAATGAAGCGACGAATTAACCCATTGTGACGTTCGTTAGTACCCTTTTCAAATGAAGAATATGGATGAGTAAAGTATACCTTTGTATCGCTGTCATCCTCAAGTGTGGATAAATCAGCAAACTCAGAACCATTATCTCCAGTTATTGTTTTGAATACCTGGCTGAACTGCTCACCATACAAGCTACTGATGTGTTTAAGCTCATTTATAACTGCACTAGCTGTTTTACTAGCAATTGAACGTACGATAGCATTCCTAGTCTTGCGTTCAACAATAGTTAGAAGTACACAGTCATTACCTGTTTTTTTTCCAATTACGGTATCAATCTCCCAATGACCAAATTCCTTACGACTATTTATAGAATTTGGGCGTTCTTCAATGCTTTTGCCAAGGTTCTTCTTATGTTTTATAACAGTTGATGGCTTAGTATTCCTACGTAGTTTTATTGGTAAATCAATATTTTTAACGCTAAGTAGACCAAGATCAATATAGTTGTACAAAGTTTTAGTACAAACTATTTCAGATCGCTTAAACAGCTTATTTTTAAGTGAATTACCCACACAAGCATCTGGAGACCACGATGAATTTTTAATCATATCCACTACAAAATTTATAAATTCACAGCATTCTAACCGCTTAAAGGCACGACAAGAATT
>NZ_JAHLEC010000172.1 GCF_018861705.1 Clostridium psychrophilum
TAAATTCCGGTTAAATTATTATGTAAATCGGATAAATATATGTGCAAATCCATGATTTAACTAGATAAATTAATTTGTAAAACTTAGGATAAGATAAAGTGTAAATCAACAAGTATGAAAAAATAAAGCCAAAGATTATAGAACTTTTTGATAAAAATAAAAAAAGATACAGTTACAGACGTATTACAGCGGAATTGCACAAGCTCGGATATACAATTAATCATAAGACAGTACTAAAATTAATGAATTCTCTGGGACTGTTTTGTTGTGTAAGAATAAAAAAATATAATTCTTATAAGGGTAATGTTGGGAAAATTGCACCTAACATATTAAACAGGAATTTTAAAGCGGACAAACCTAATCAAAAATGGGTAACGGATATCAGTGAAATTTCACTTTGTGGGCAAAAAACATACTTATCAATAATTCTAGATTTATATAATCGTGAAATTATTAGTTATGACCTTAATGACCATGCAAATATGATGCAAATTAATCATACATTGGAGGAGGCATTTAGAGGGATGCCCGATAACACAAAACTTATTTTGCATTCGGATAAGGGCTGGCAATACCAACAGTAGCAAAACAAATTGTGGTTACAATTTGTTTACGTCCCCCGGGGATTTTCATAGCCATCAAAGTTGCAGGATTAATAAGCATGTTCAAATATTGATATTTATAACATAAGTTGTGTTTATACTTCATTGAAATTTAAATATAATTTCCAGTAAGATAAAAACGAAAAAAAATTAACCTATAGCAACAAAACTGTCCCAGCTTTTGACAAGGGTCTGGAACCTTACAGAGATTGAAAGTAAAACGGACAATCTCTGTTGCTAAGAAACCAACAATTTGGATACAATGAAAAACCCTTGAATTCAGGGGTTTTCGTTATTTCTTGATAAAATGAATTATTGAAAGCTTAAGAAAAGAAATACATTGATATTACAAGCCTTTATTATTATAATAATATTAATTGCTATAATTTCCACACATAGGATATGTGGAGTAATCTTTACATATGACGCGTTGTTTATAATAATCAGAAATTATACGAAGGAAGATATATGTATGAGAAAAATAATTGTTCTATCTTTTATAACATTTGATGGTGTTATGCAGGCCTCTGGAGGATCTGAAGAAGATTCAAAAGATTCATTTCTTTATGGAGGTTGGTCTGTTGCCTAGTGGGATGATGTTTGGCAAGCAATTTATTGATCGTATCTAAGTCAGCAGTTATAGAACAGAACATAATAAAAAAGACAAATATTAAAGGAGTATAACATATGGTTAGATCAATTATGAAAGACATATTCTTTCTTAATCAAAAATCAGAACTTGCTACAAAAGCAGATGAGCAAGTGATACAGGATTTGCTTGATACGCTTAAAGCAAATAAAGAAGGCTGTGTAGGAATGGCAGCTAATATGATTGGTGTCAAAAAAAGAATTATTGTGATCAGTATGGGCGATATGAACGCTGCGATTATTAACCCTGTGATAGTGAATAAATCGCGTCAATATGAAACAGAAGAAGGATGTCTTTCACTTAAAGGTGTTAGAAAAACTAATAGATTCAAAGAGATAGAAGTAGAGTATTTTGATTCAGGATTTAAGAAGCAAAGGGGAAAATATGCAGGATGGATTGCTCAAATTATTCAACATGAAGTAGACCATTGTGATGGGATAGTGATATAGAAAAACGATAAGAGAGCTGCTTAAGGTAGCCGGAAGATTTTATGAGCGAAGCGAATTTGCTACAATTACCCAAGGGCCTGACCAATTGCTGAGGTCGGAGGTGAAACTGACAAGCTGTGTTGCAACATTTGATATTACTATTCTAGTGCTAGGGAGAAGTGAGGGATTATGAGAAAAGAAGCAAGTTTAGAGGAATGGAGATCGCTGTATGAAGTAGCAATTAAATTTAAAACATTAAAACCATGGAACAACCTATGGGATATAGATTTGACTGAAATAGTACTTCCAAAATATGAGGAACCCTTTTTCTGTAGTGTAATGGGTAAGGCAGGGGAATGTATCGCAATTGGATCTTATGCAGGGGTTGATGCAATTAATGGTTTTTATTATATTATTGATAATCCAAAAATATCTTCAACGCAATATATTCGATACCAAAATAATTTAATGTGTTATTTTGGAAACCGTAATGAATTATCAAGCAAAGAGCTTAAGGTTATTAAGGATTTGGGTCTGAAATTTAGAGGTAAAAATGAATGGATTTATTTTAGATCATTTGAGACTGGATACGTCCCATATATTTTAGATCAAACCCAGGTAGTTCAGCTTACCGTTTTAGTTAAGCAACTTTATATGGCTTTAAAATATTTTGTTGAAGGTAAAGTAAAAGTGGATTTTGAGAGTGGAAATATTCTACATAGAAAATATGATGACAAGTCTAAGTTATGGATAACATCTGAAGCATCAAATACTATCCCTTCAAGAATTAGTATGATACCTGTTATAAACGACGAATTATTATTGATAAAATTAAGTAAATTAAAGTCTACAAGGAATGAAATTGAATTGGACACTTTATATTTAAATATTGTAATTAACGATAAAGAATTTGAAAGACCTCTCTTAGGTAAACTGTTAATTATTGCAGACTGCAATAGCGGTATGATTATTGATCAGAATATGTTATCGCCTAAAGATGAAATTATACAGAATATTCTTGGAATATTTATTAATTATTTGATGCAAAATGGTAAACCAAAAATAGTTTATGTCAGAGATGAATATATAAAAGATTATTTAGAAAATTTGTGTCAGAAAATTGGGGTCTTTTTGAAAGTGAAAGGAAAATTAAAAGCAATTGATGAGTTTGAAAAAGGATATTTGGGTTAAGGGAGAACTCTCTTAACCCTTTTATGTTTCTGTAAAAACAATTTGTTCACGACCAACGGGGGTTATAATGAGCGAAGCGAATTTGCTACTCTGGAATTAACACCTCGGAGTTTTATTATTTTATACTAAATTCAAAATGAAAATAATATTAGAATATAATGAAATTATACATATTTACCCAAGGGTCAGGCACCTTACATAGGTTGGAAGTGAAACGAACAAGATATGTTATGTTGAATTAAATGTGTAAATTTGGGAATGAATTAAGATAGCATTTTAAAGTATATAGAGGAAGGTGTGATATGTATTAGAATTTTAAATTGGAATATTCAAAGTGGTGGTGGAAATAGAATTGATAGAATTTTATCTGAGTTAACTAAAGACAATACTGATGTAATAGTTATTTCGGAATTTAGGAACAATGAAAATGGAGATAAAATAAAAAAAATATTAAAACAGGCGGGGTTTGAACATATATTTCATAATGATGATAGGAATAATAAAAATGGTGTTTTGATTGCTTCAAAGTATGAGATTATGGAATCAAATATACCACAATTTTACAAGAGACATTTATTTATACCAATTCAAATAAAAAATATTAATCTTATAGGGATTTTTTGTAATGATGATAATACAACAAGAGAATGTATTAATCATATTATAAAATTTTCTGAAGGTATTATTAAAACACAAACCATAATTACTGGTGATTTTAATGCGGGACCTAGAGGTTCAAATCCAAAACGCTATACTGGACTTACGAAGTTGGTTAAAATAGGTTTTGTGGATTGTTGGAGAAGAACAAGTAGTGAAAATTATGAATGGTCTTACTCCTTAGGAAATAAAAAATCTCAGCCAGATCATTTTTTTATAACTCCATTACTAGAAAACAAAATTGTTGATATTAAATACGACCATGAGGTTAGAATAAATCGTATTTCTGATCATTCTAAAATGATAGGTGAATTTAATTTATAGCAACAGAGATTGTTCGCTTTGCTATAAATATACGAAATGCACTTGTGGCTTTAAAAAAATGGAAATTTATTTTCTATTTTTAGGTACATTAAAAAAAGGAATTTTTATTGAGGATATAGTTGAAATAAAAAAGAAAATAAACAAATTGTGGTTACAATTTGTTTACGCCCCCCGGGGGTTTTTATGAGCGAAGCGAATTTGCTAAAGGTAATCTGGATTCCATATCCTGCCTTTGCGTTTCTTATTTATGGGTAAAGTTAGTATTATATCAAATAGTTTATTTTGTTATATTAAAATATCCATAAAATACTATGAATACTTCTTATAATAATGTAAATGATAATAGCAAATGAAAACTATTATTATTTAAAGAGGAGGTAATTTATATGACAAGAAATAGAGTATTGTATCCACAGGCTAAGGCTGGATTAGATAAATTTAAGATGGAAGCTGCTAAAGAAGTAGGGGTAAATCTTAAAGAAGGTTA
>NZ_JAHLEC010000173.1 GCF_018861705.1 Clostridium psychrophilum
TTGTTCTATGCCCAGAATGTGATGCAAATATGATAATCAAAGGACGATGAGATTATCATATTTGCTTGGCATAAGGGTTTTTACTCGACCGTAGGGAGATTTTGTTCTTTGATTATATCAAGTACACCTAAATCATAAGCCATTTTCCAAGTTTCTGCTTTGTTAATCCACATCAAAGGGGTGTCAATTACGAAATCATAGCCCATAGCCAAGTTTAAAGTGACATTTAAGGATTTTATAAACACATCTCTACAATCAGGGTATCCACTAAAATCACTTTGAGATACGCCAGTTATAATATTACTTACACCTCTTTGCTTCGCAAATATAGCAACAAAGGTTAAAAATAATAAGTTCCTACCATCTACAAATGAATTAGGAACACCATCTTTAGGCGCCGACTTGTCCACTTTCATATCTTTTCTTGTTAAAGAATTTGGTGCTAGTTGATTTAACAAATTCAAGTCTAAAATGTGATGCTCAACACCATGATCTTTGCATATCTTTTTTGCACAATCAAGTTCTAATATATGTTTCTGGCCATAATCAAAAGATACAGCTATAACTTCTTCATACTTTTTTAATGCCCAAAACAAACAAGTAGTGCTATCTTGTCCACCACTGAATACTACTACTGCTTTTTTTTTGTTCATAATTTAAACACTCCCTTTATTTGGTATAAAGCATCATTAGTTTATTATTTAAAATTACATCAGTATTAAATCTTCCTCTATAAGTAGTTGATAATGTTTTAGTACCTGGTTTTTTTATACCACGAGTAGTCATGCAGGCATGTTCACCTTGTATGATAACAGCCACATCGCTTGAATTAGTTACTATCTGCATAATCTCAGCTATGTCTGTTCCTATTCTTTCTTGAAGCTGTAATCTTCGACCTACCATATCAGCTATTCTTGCAATTTTACTTAAACCTATGATCTTTTTATTAGGAACGTATGCAACTGAAACCTTCATATTATACATTAAGGCTAAATGATGTTCACAATGACTGAAAATTTGAATGTCCTTCATTATAACTATATCGCGGGAGTTATCATTAACTATTAAGTCATCAACAAATGTTGTATTAAACATTTGTGCAATCTCAGCATTGCTGTAGCACATGCCAGCGAATACTTCTTCATACATTTTAGCTACACGTTTGGGTGTATCGATAAGTCCTTCCCTTGATGGGTCGTCACCTAAAGCTATTAGAATACCTCTTATATGCTTCTCAATTGCTTTTGTATCTATTGCCATTGTTTTAAACACCTCTCTTATTTGGATCCCAAATAATTTTGTGAAGTTGAATTTGAAGGTTAACACCATTCATTTTATTATTCTTCATAAAATCTACAATTTTTTCTAGGTTAATTTGACCAAATACTGGACTAATATACACATTTATTTTATTTGTAAGTGAATATTTATCTATTATGAATTTGGAGTCTTCTAAATCCTTAATGTTACTAACAACAAACTTAACCGTATCTTTGTAATTTAAACAAGCAAAATTATCTAAATCCATTTTGTCCTCCATATTGCTTGAGGGAAGTTTATAATCCATATTAAAACTTGGTAGATTTTCTATATTAGAAAATTTGTCTAACGGAATACTGCCATTAGTTTCAATCTCAATATGAATGGAGGTGTCTTTAGACAAAACGGTTAAGAGTTCTATTATTCCTTCTTGTAATAGAGGTTCACCACCAGTTAGGGTTACATTGCGAATTTTAGTGGATTTTATATATTTATATATATCAGCTGATGACATATTATCATAATTTGCATCTTCTTTATTAGCCCAAGTTGTATCGCAGTAGCTACAATTTAAGTTGCAACCTGCAAATCTTATAAATACTACAAGTTGTCCTGATAGGGGACCTTCTCCGTTAACACTTACAAATTTTTCTACTACTTTAAATCTCACTTTAATGTACCTCGCTTTCATAATAAGATGCACCATTAGTAGGTGTTTCATAAACAGTAGTTTGCCTTACTTTATATCCTTTTTCTTTCATTATATTAAAGAAAAATTTTGCGAAATTTTCTGCTGTTGTTCTAAAATCAACCAATATTACTTTAAAGCCATCTTGCTTTATACAATTTAAAGTTTCATCTCTCATACTACCTACTTCTACTATTAAAGCATGATCGTATTCATCTACCATAGCTTTAACATCCTTTTTTAAATCACCAAAATCTATTACCATACTGTCGAGTTGACCACCTTTTATCAGGGTTTCTGATTGTACTTCAACCTCAACCTTCCATCTATGTCCGTGAATATTTGCGCATTTCCCTTTATAGTCAGAAAGAAAATGTGCACTATCAAAGCTATGTTCTGATTTTAAACTATACATATGTACATTCCTCCATAAATTTGTATTATGTTATTTAATGACTTTTAAAATATTTAGTTTTATAAAAATTTACTTCCATAATTACAACATCCAATAGCTCCGTTTAATTGAGGGTCCTTAATTGATATAATTTCCTCGTAATCATTACTTAGAAATCTATTAATTGCGACATTACTAGCCACACCGCCAGTTAAAACTAATTTTTTACCTTTAAATCTACTCAAAAGAGGCTGGAGCCTTTTGTATAGAGAGTAATTTACACTAGAACACAAACTTTCTATGCTTATTCCTTCTGCTATTTTCCCAATTAATTCTGACTCAGAAAAAACAGCACAGGTTGAATTAAGTTCTATAGGATTCTTAAAATGTTTACTCATCTCATCTAGTGATACTTCAAGCACATTTGCCATATTCTCTAAATATCGCCCGCAGGATGCAGCACATTTTTCATTAAGTTCTAGATCAGTTGTGATGCCTTTTTCAACTTTTACGACTTTAACATCTTGTCCACCAACATCTAAAAGTATAAAATCTTTTAAATCAGTTTGATAGAAGGCACCATATACATGAGCTTTTATTTCATTTATTGGTGTAAACAGCGCTAAGTCAGTGTTGTTTTTCCCATAACCTGTAGATACGGCCCTGTCAATTTGTTTTATATCAAGCTTGTCTAAATCAACAATAATTTTACCATCATATTTACAATAATTTCTGTAGAAGTTTATGGTACTTACTTTCATTGAATGTATTATCGTATTGTCTTTCATTAAAACTATTTTGACTTCACGACTTCCAAGATCAATTCCTAAGACTCGCATTTTTTAGCCTCCTTTAAATCTATTAACATATCAAGAAAGGCTTCTAACCTAAGTTTTGTTCTTGCATCTAGGGAATTTAATTTGTCACCTTCTATATTTAATATAGGAATGTCTAACTTTTCTTTTAAAACGATATTTGCAACTGCTCTATAACAAAATGCTTGTGTATAGTGAATTATTCCATCTAAGTGTCTCTCATCAATTTGCTTTTGTAATTCTATGATTCTAAACTGTGTATCATAAGGATAAGTATAGTCAAAATACTGCTCATATATATTTAATGCAATCTCAGCTCTTGGAAATGCAAATTCTCTTTGAACCTCATTGTAAACAAAACTAGCATTAAGATTTTCAACAAACTCGTATATATCTGGGGTCATAGGAGGAACCCCAATATACCCAAGACGTAATTTCCTATTTATCGGTTTTCTATTTTTTATACTGGAAATAGCCTTTTTTAAATCATTCTCAAAAGCTTCTGCATCGCCATTAAAATCACTTGAACTTACTTGATATAAATTATTTTCAAAACCTGTTGCTTTATTATTTATATACGTTAACTCATCAATTTTTTTAACTAGGGATCGAACTTTGTTTAGTCTTTTTCTAACTATTTCAACTTCTTTTATTGTTACTTTAAAGATATTCATAAATTTATTTATCTTGTGTTCTACATCAACTTTCTTGTGACTGTGAGGAAATGAAAATGGATATACTTTTATTCCTCTTAATTGTAGAACCTCAATAAGTGCTTTTGTATTAGAGCAATCACCTTCCACAACTCCAACTATTTCTTTTATGTTATTTTGCAAACATGCTCCATAAATTCCCTTAATCCAAGTGCACAAACTTTTAGGGAAACCGTCTCTTTCAGCAATATCTATATATTTAATATAGTCCTTTGAGGTTATAAATAAATTATTTAAATCCACAGGAGTATAGCCGGCTGCAATGAGAACTTCAACTGGCACGGTTGTTGTTAAACCTATTTTCTTCATAATAAATCCTCCTAAGAAACAAAGATAGTGTTAACACTATCTTTGTTTTATTTATTTAAGACCCTGCAATTGCAAGGATTGTAGCTGTTTTTAAGAAAAAAAACAATGACCCCCTCTTTCTGGTATAATTGT
>NZ_JAHLEC010000174.1 GCF_018861705.1 Clostridium psychrophilum
AGCCTTTTTGTCATACCTGCTATTATTTCACTTATAGTATTACATCCAAATAAATACTTTTGTTCCTCAAATATGGAATTGTTAATTATTGTTTTCCGAGTACACTCTTATTAATATGATTATACCATAATCTGTAAGCGTATACAATCAATGATATATTTACATAAAAGTGCGAGCTTTTTTTAGTGACACTCAAGTTTTTTTGTGTTTATTTCAGAATATTAACGTGCAAATCAATATAATTCATATTGCACTTATTTCTAGCAAAAAAAATACCACACTAAATACTTTATATTACAAGGTATTTAGTGCGGTTTAAAATTTTATTGTTTGATTTTATTTTGATTTTCCACCTTCAATTACAAGATTTTCTTCGAATTTCTGACCATACACAGGGGTTAATGTTGCTTCATAAGCTTTGTGTATAAACTTTTCTTTGCCAAGAGTTACAAGCTCAGTATTAATCCAATCTTTAAGTTCTTTATTTCCTTTAGCGACAGCAGGAGCAATTTTATCTCCTGATCCAAGTGTTGGTACTCCAACGGTAAAGTTTTTATTATCTTTAGCCCAAGCAATAACTTCAGTGTTGTCACTTACAATTGCATCTCCACGTTTATCTTTTAGAGCCTGAAATATTTCTGAATATTGTTCGTATTTTTGTAATTGGATATCAGGGTAATTCTTTGTAAGGAATGTTTCTGCAGTTGTTCCTTTTGCTATTATAACCTTTTTACCTTTTAACTGATCTACAGAGGTAATTTTAGCATTATTAGGAGATACTATTCCAAGAGATACTTTCATGTAAGGATTTGTGAAATCTACTTTTTGTGATCTCTCATCTGTAACTGTAAAATTAGCCATAATTACATCAACTTTTTTAGATTCTAAATAGGCAACTCTACTAGCGGCATCAACTAAAACAAATTGAACTTTAGTTTCATCTCCTAAAAGATCCTTTGCAAATCTTTTAGCAATATATACATCAAATCCTTGATTCTTGCCATTTGAATCTACATAACCAAAGGGTGCTTTATCACTGAAAACTCCTATTTTTATAACTCCACGTTTTTTAATTGCTGCAATAGAACTTGTATTTGAAACAGATGAATCACCTTTTTTTAATGAATTGCTTCCGCATCCAACTAGGCCTCCCATTACAATAGTTGTAACCACTAAAGCCGTAATAATTTTTTTGATATTTCCCATAATAATTGTCCCCCTAATATAATAATTAATATTGTAATATATTTAAAAAGTGCTGTGCACGTTCTGTCTTTGGATTTTTAAAAAATTCATCTGGTTTGGAGGTTTCACATATAGTGCCTTCATCCATAAATACTATTCGGTCTGCAACAGAATGGGCAAATCCCATTTCATGAGTTACAATTACCATTGTCATACCTTGTTTTGCAAGTCCTAATATAACATCTAAAACTTCTCGTACAACTTCAGGATCAAGAGAGGCTGTAACCTCATCAAACAGAATTATTTCGGGATTCATGCAAAGAGCGCGTACGATAGCTATTCTTTGTTTTTGTCCTCCAGAAAGCTGACGTGGATATGAATCTTTTCTATCTAACAAGCCAACTCTGGTTAAAAGTTCTTCAGCTTGAGCAAGTGCTTCAGCTTTTTCTCTTTTCTGAACCTTCAAAGGACCAAGTAGTATATTTTCTATAACGCTCATGTGCGGAAATAGTTCATAGTTTTGAAAAACCATACCTATTTTTAAGCGGATGTCTTTCCAGTCCATATTCTTTTGTGTAAGACTTTCATTCTTAAATTTTATATCGCCACTTTGAATTTTTTCAAGACCATTAAGGCATCTAAGAAGTGTACTTTTCCCACAACCGGAGGGACCTAAAACAACCAAGACCTCTCCTTTATGCAGGTCGAGACTAACTCCCTTTAATACTTCTTTTTTATCATATTCTTTATGAATATCCTGTATTTCAAGTAATACAGTACTATCTTTATCCATAATGAGCTTCCCCCTAACTATTCCATTTAGTTTCTAATTTTTTTGATATTTGAGATAATGGATAACATACTATAAAGTACAATATGAATATAGAACCATAAACCCAAAACGATGCAGTAGGAAATGTGAAACGTGAACTTTCTATAATTTGTTGACCAACTTTAACTACATCTATAACTCCTATCAAAACTACAAGAGAAGTAGTCTTAACCATTCTTGTAGCTAAATTAATAGTTCCTGGAAGCATTCGTCTAAGTGCTTGAGGAATAAGAACATATCTATAAAGCTGAAAATAGTTTAATCCTAAAGCTTTTGCTGATTCAATTTGGTGTTTTGGTAGTGATTGCAATGCACCACGAACGATATCTCCCATTTCTGCGGCACCCCAAAGACTAAAAACAATAATTGATATTGATATACCACTAATATCAATACTGAGGGCTGTAGTAACTCCAAAATAAAATATAAACAGCCAAACAAGTGTTGGTATTATTCTAAATAACTCAAGATAAATACGATTTATAATAAGAATGGGTTTTGATTTTGTAGTTCGACTAAGTCCAATAAGTATGCCTAATATAAAAGCGATTATTATAGAAATTAAAGCAATTTCTACTGTTACAAATAGTCCTTGAAATAGGCGCTCAAAATTTTTACCTTCAAAAACAGCTCTAATTCCCAAACTCTGCATAACGCACCTTCCTTTCCATCCAAGACAATAAAATTGATAGAGGTAAGATTAAAATAACGTAAACTATCACAAGCATTGCTAAGGATTCAAATGTTTTATAATACATTCCTATTAAATCCTTTGTTAGATTCATAACATCTAAGATCGATATAGCACCAAGTACTGATGTCTCTTTTAATAGAAATATACAATTGGCACCAAGCGAAGGTAAACTTACAGAAAATGCTTGAGGGATTATTACATACCTAGCTAACTGAAACTTGGAAAGTGCAATGCTAAGGCCAGATTCTATTTGTGATTTACTCACAGCCTCTATTCCACCTCTAAAAGCCTCAGACATGTAGCTACCACCTAAAAATGATAACCCGATTATTGCGCAAATATCTGGACTCATCTTTAAACCTAATTTTGGAAGACCATAGTATAGAAAAAATATCTGTACTAGCAACGGAGTATTTCTTGAAAGTTCTATATATGCTTTAACAATCATTTCAAGACCTTTTACTTTAAAATAGAGTACTACACTACATAAAAGTCCAACAACTATGGATATAAGTATTCCACCAAAAGCTAATTTTAAAGTAATCCATGCAGCTTTTTCATATAGAGGCAAATTGCTTATTATAAAATTCCAATCAATATTCATCTATACATCACCTTCTTATTACATTTGTCTTGATTCTTATTAATAGTTAAGACACATTTACATAAAATTATCGCTTTGTTAATATATTTTACAAAAAAACAATACCTACAATTCCAATAGGAATAGTTAAATTGTAACTATATTTATTACCATTGTCAATAGAACAAGCACAAAATACAGTATTAATTTTTTCAATTTTAAGTAGATATATAACATGAAAAATATTCTTAAAAATTCAATTAAAAAAACTGTCACATAAAGGATAAAAAAAGGTAGGTGTTATCTGGACAAGCGTCAATGTTTTTTATGTTTATATTGAGAAAAGATTATTGTACTTATCATTTGTATCTTTATTTTTTAAAATCAAGATGTATTTTCTAATCGATTTTGGGAGAGGAGTTTTGATTATTAGACAAATTTATACTATAATATACATAATTATTATTACTTTAAGGCCAAAGGATGGTGGAACTAAGATGAAGAAAGCACTAAAAGCAGCATTTCCAGTTACTATTCCAGTTATGGTAGGATACTTATCAGTTGGAGTAGCATTTGGATTGTTATTTCAAAAATCTGGGTATAATTTCTTGTGGGCATTGCTTATGAGTACAATTGTATATTCAGGGGCTACACAGTTTATAGCAATTAACCTATTAACAAGTGGAACAGGCCTTATTGAAATAGCATTGATGAATTTCTTTATCAGTATAAGACATATTTTTTATGGATTATCATTTATAGATAAATTCAAAGTTATGGGAAAGAAAAAAACGTATATGATTTATATGCTTATTGATGATACCTATAAATGAGCATGCATATAATCTAACATATTGTATAAATATTACTAATAGTGCAATATAATAATTTAGAGTGTACTCGGAAAACAATAATTAACAATTCCATATTTGAGGAACAAAAGTATTTATTTGGATGTAATACTATAAGTGAAATAATAGCAGGTATGACAAAAAGGCTTTT
>NZ_JAHLEC010000175.1 GCF_018861705.1 Clostridium psychrophilum
TAGAAATGAATAAAAATAAACATTAACATTAATAAAGATAAGTAAGAAATCATTCGTATTATTTAAAGAAGGTTTCTTATCAAACTTATAATTAGATTATACAAGGAGGATAATAATGGAGTACTTTCAAAAGGCTAACGCTATATACAATACTAAAGATTACAGCAGAGCAATAGCTCTATATAAAAAGGCTAGCGAGATGAAAGATAATGAAGTAAGTTCACTTTATAACACCGCAGTATGTTTTATTCACTTAAAAGAATATGATAAAGCAATACCCTTGTTTTATTCTGCTATATCTCTTCGTCGTGAAAGTAAATACTTTTTTAACCTAGCTTATTGTTATGCCATGTGTGCTAATAAGGCAAAAGCATTGTATTACTTTAATACTGCTTGGACATTAAATAATGATGATGTAGATTGTGAAAAAGCCATTAACTTATTATTAAAAAGCTATAAAATAGCTCCCTAAATGCGGGGGAGCTATTTTTTTACCATTCTCCAGCTATACTCTCAGCTTTATGGTCGATAGTAAATCTTGCACTATCAAAATAATCCCCACCGACTAAAAATGTAGGATCTACATTAATCCATTTATTTTCTCCCTTTATATAGACTTGATTCCAAGCATGACTAACCCAATTACTCCCATTAAAACCCTGGCCAGTAATAATTCTTACCTTTATATTATTAGCTCTACACATAGCTACATATAGACATGCATAATCAAAACATATTCCACTTCTGGAATTAAAAGTTGGAATTGCCCCAGATGTCATTTGTGTATCGTTATTTAATACTTTATTTGCCTTTTCATCACTATAAGCTATTTTTGTACCTACCCATTTATATAAAGTTTTTGCTTTATCTCTTGTTTCATTTTCACCCTGGACTAAATTAACTGCCAATTTATTTATTTCATCGTTAGACTTAACCCCTTGTTCTAAAGTAATACCATTATAGTAAATTGTACCCTTCTGATTATTTTGTACATTTGGTACATTTTGTACATTTGTTTTATTTGTATCAGAGTTTGAAGGATCTTTTACTACAATTTTGAAAGAATTATTAACAACATTTGGAAGATTTTTAGCAAGTTTCGAATTAGTAAGAGGAATAACTACTTCCTTCGAAATATAACTATATGCTTGTGATTCTTCTAAATATTTATTGTACGTATCTGTTACATTAAGAAGCGACAGAAAATTCAATATAAAAGTAATAACAATTACATAACATATTGCTCTAGGAACTTGAAATATTGCCCCCGCAATTCTTTTAAAAAACACACTTTTTTGCTTAAGCAGATTCTCTACACCGTCAAATAAAGGATAAAGAGTAAATCTGCTAATAAAATTAGCTACAAAATTTATGACGCTACAAAGTATTAGTATCACAAGTGGCATTATAAGTATATAAATTACTAATGGTTTACTATTTATAAAGTCTAGAATATTTAACGGTATACTTTTATATATTGTTGCATACATCCCTGTATTATGTTCAATAAAAATCTTTTTAGTGTAATAAATGCCTAAACACAAGGATATTAAGAAAGATATGCTTTGAAATACCCCTCCCATAGCCCCTTTTAAATGCTGCGATGAGAATTTGAATATAAACCCTTTAATTATTGGGTATATAAAAAATAATAGTAAAATAATACTTACGGGTTGCTTAAACAATCATATCACCTGCCTTCATTAGTAGCATTATCAATTTCATCAATTTGATTAATTAACTCTTTTAATATTTTTTTAATTTGATCCCATTGATAACCTCTTCTTAAAAGATAATCTCCTAACTTTTTATATAACTTTATTTTTGAGGACTCTGACTTAATTAATATATTATATCTTTTGTCAGCTAACTCATATAGTTTGTTATAATTTTCTTTAATGGTTTGTTCATCATCTAATATACTTTCTTTTATATTCTCTTCCCTATCATTATTTATTATTCTAGCCAAAACCTTTTTAATTATTTCATAATTATATCCATTTCTTGCTAAATAATCTGAAATTTTTTTATAAAGTTTTTTTGTATCATTTTCATTCTTTGATAAAGTCACTAGTCTTTTTTCACCTAATTTCAACGCTACCTCTAATTGCTGCTCACTAGTTATTTTGCTTATTGCTTCATTAATTAATTCCTTAGGAAGAGATTTTTTTATTAAAGTAAACTTAATTCTGTTTTTTCCAATAGATCTAATTTTCTCTTTTATAAATAGCTCTATAAACCGCTCATCATTAACAAAATCATACTGCTTTAAGAACTCCAATACTCTATCAATAGTTTTAATATCAAATTCTTTTATAGTTAATTTGTCTGATACCTGCTTTTCAGACTTAAAGCTTTTTTCTAAAAAATGGAGAGCAGCATTTTTCCCTTTTATATAATTGTCTTCACAAGCTATACCTTCTAAATCTTCTTTATCCATAGATCTGCCTTTGGTTATATTGTGAATATATATAAGCTCTGCATCACAGGCAAAAGCAAATTCATTATCCATATAAATATTTACTCTTCTTTTATTCCTCTTTTGCATTTCAATCTTTGTTATAATGCTTCCCAATATTAGCCTCTCTTTTCTGGCAAAAATATATGAATTGTTGGTTTTTGCAAAACTTTTCTAGCAACATCATATAAATCTTTACTTTTGATGTTCCCCATATTTTTCATATCTTCTGTAAACTCATATATATTTTCATTGTCCATAACTTGATGTATTACATAATTACCAAGATCTGTTGAATCCTCAAGTGTTGATGCAATTGCAGTTTTTAATATTTTTTTCATTAGTGCTATTGTATTATCATCAAAAAGTATTTTTTCAGTTTCAATATCTTTAATTGCAGTATCAATTGCCTTAATTGCTTCATCTACGTTTTTAGCTGACACTGATGTATAAATATATAATATTTTAACATTGTTTGATGTATCTAATTGAGTATATACATCATAAGATAATCCACGTTTTTCGCGAAGTTCTCTAAATAATATAGAATTAGCACTTTCACCAAACTTAAAGTTTAGTACTCTTAGTGCTAATTCCTCATCTTTAGTTAATCCATCAAAAGTATATAGATAAATTATAGTGCTTTGCTCTATTTCTTTTTTATAGGATATTTTTTTAATAAACTGGTTATGTTCAGGTATTATTTCTTTCTTTTTAAATTTTTTATTAATCCACTTGCCGAAATATTTATTAATCATATTTATTATGTCCACATGTTCGAATGGAGATACAATAGATATAAATGCATTATTAGGGACATAATATTTATTATAAAAATCAACTAGTTGTTTTCTTACAACCGATTTTATTACATCTTCATTTCCAATTGTATCTTCCTTAAGTGGACTATGTTTAAACGCAATTTCATTAACTCTCACAAAACTTAAATCCTCAATGTCATCATTAATTGATCTTATTTCTGCAAGGATTACTCCTCTTTCCTTTTCAATTTCATCAATTGGGAAAATTGAGTTTAATAACATATCACCAAGGACTTCTACTGCATTTTCTAATTCTTCTTTTAATATTGTAGCGCTATATACTGTACAGTTGAAATCAGTGTATGCGTTATATTCTCCACCTAGATTTTCTAAATCACTGTTCAACTTTTCATTAGTGCTATTCTCAGTGCCTTTAAAAAGCATGTGTTCTATAAAATGTGCTATTCCTTTTTCATCTTTTTCTTCAAAGAGTGAACCTATATTAATTCCAACATGAACTGCTGCAATTTGACTATCCTTTTTAATGGTAATAAGATTAATACCATTTTCTAATTTGGTTTGTTTCGTATTAAAAATTTCTTTACTCATCTTACTCTCCTTTTAACCCAAAACTGTATTACTATAATTATTTAGCTTCCTTAATTAATATATAATTATTATAAAGCAAAAATCAATATAGTTTAACTATATCATACTTTCAAGTATTTTAGACTATATTCTTAACGGATTTGTACTAGAGATAATTTCCAAGTAAATAAGAAACTCTATGTCAACTGAATTTGAAAATGTCCCAAAAAGTTTTAATTATTAGCACCAGCAATAGCTGGTGCTTTATTACGTTTTTAACCTATTTTGGGGTATAGCAAACACATCTTA
>NZ_JAHLEC010000176.1 GCF_018861705.1 Clostridium psychrophilum
ATACTAAAGTAATTAACTGGTTAAAACAAAATATTATTTCATTTCTTTACCTATTTCTCTGTTTAATTTTCAAAGACCAATTTGTTGTTTGCCATCAACTGACGACTTCTATTATTTTACTAGGTATTTCATGTTTTGTCAACAACTTTTTTAATAATATTAAAATATTAAAATATGTTTCTATTAATTAATTATAAATATACTAATTTTTGTATTCATTCCTAAATTCAAAACAGAGTAATATCCTTATAGTTCCTTAGAAAGAATATTACTCTATTATAAATTTATTATTGCTATATTCTATAGATAATATACTCTTAATCACATTATCATTTTAAATATTATTAAAAATATTACTCCTGGCACACCTAAAAATCCTGAAATTAACGCTGTTACTGCATTTATAGCAATATTCATTCCAAAATAATTTCCAATAAAATTAGCAATAAGTAAGAGTAAAACACCAAAAACACCATTTAATATTAATTTAACTAGAATTTTTAATGGCCATGAAAACAATTTGACCACAACTACCATCCCAACTATACCAATTAAAAAATAAATTGCAATATCCATATTTTAATCCCCCTACATAAATCTATACATTTATCTTTCATTATATTACTCTTTATTGCTAGCACCATTTTTATCATTGTAAGATGTCATAAACCAACTTTGAAATTTTTATTTGCTAGCAGCATCAAGTTCTTCTATCATATAGCTAGCATCAATAGTTACACCTTTTCTTCTCGCTTCTAATAAAAAATATATGTATCTTGCTTTAGATTGATCTTCTCTATAAATTGCATAATCTACAAGTTTAGGATCATCCGCCACTTGAAAATACTTTTTTGCACTTTCCCACTCAGTCTTGGCTTCTTCTAGTTCAATAATAATATCTTTTTGCTCTTGCGTATATTTTAAAGTTGATAATAATACTTCAATGACTTTTTTTCTATTCATAATAAAAAACCTCCCATTTTATATCTTTTTTAAATTCTTGACATAAAACAGGAGTAATATTCTAAATTTCTTTTCTTCCCTCTAATGCTTTAGAGAGAGTTACTTCATCTATATATTCTAAATCTCCACCTACTGGAATTCCATGTGCAATCCTTGTAACTTTTGCACCTAAAGGTTTTAATATTTTAGATATATACATAGCTGTAGCTTCTCCCTCTATGTTAGGATTAGTTGCAACTATTACTTCGCGAACTTCTCCATTAATTCTTCTTATTAGTTCTCTTAATCTTATATCCTCAGGTCCTCGTCCTGACATAGGGGATATTGTTCCATGGAGAACATGATAAACTCCATTGAATTCTCTTACTTTTTCCATGGTCATTATATCTTTAGGATTTTCCACAACACATATAATACTCTTATCCCTATTAGGATTAGCACAAATTGCACAAGGATCTGTATCTGTAAAACTGCCACATATCGAGCAATATTTTATGGTTCCCCTGGCATTAACCAATGCATCTGCAAATCCTTCTACTTCTTCTTTAGGAAGATTTAATATAAATAGTGCAAGCCTTTGAGCTGTTTTTTTTCCTATCCCAGGGAGTTTTGCAAATTCTTCTATAAGTTTCTCTATTGCTACTGGATAAAAATCCAAATTAGTCACCTCATAACAATGTAGCTTTTATCTATTATTAATTAGAACATTCCTGGCATATTTAATCCACCTGTTAATTTACCCATTTCACTGCTTGATTCATCTTCTGCTTTCTTTAGAGCCTCATTACAAGCACTCATAATTAAATCTTCAAGCATTTCAACATCATCCGGATCTACTACTTCTGGTTTTATTTTTATCTCGACAAGTTGTCTTTTTCCATTAGCTACTGCAGTTACTGCTCCACCGCCAACAGAAGCTTCAAATTTTTTATTTTCTAAATCCTTTTGCATATCTTCCATTTGTTTTTGGAATTTTTGAGCTTGCTTCATTAAACCATTCATATTTCCACCCATTCCTGGAAATCCACCTTTTGCCATAATAGTTACCTCCCGTTTTTTAGTTATTTAAGTTAAAAAATTATATTTATATCCTCTCAATTTATAACTTTATAAAGCTTTATACAATTTAAGACGATATCTATCTTGATCTATTATAACTTTTCTATATTATTATATACTAATACCTATAATAATTTCCATTAAATAAGTAAATATTTTTTGTAAATAAACGAATCTTTTCTTAATTACATTAACTTAATATTTCTAAACTTTACTAATCTAAATCTTCTTACGTTTACAAACTTAGTATCCTAGCCTATTAATATATAATTATAGCAGTTATTAGTGTAGTATTCTAACTTATTCATCTAACACTTCTACAATGTCTTCTCCAAATGTCTCATTTAGTATATCCTCTGGTGATTTAACCTCTTTTTCATCAGATTCAACAGTATACTTTATTTTTAATGGTTCGTTTAGTGCTTCAGAAAAAATTTCTTCTATTACATTTCTATTGTCCTCTTTCTCTAGTCTAATTTTATTAAATGAATATTGCTTATCATAACCTATCTCTATAATGCCTCCGTCACAAGACAAAATTTCTCCTGTTAACAAAGAAGCATATATAACCATGTGTCTTCGAGCTTTAAACATCTCTAAAATATCTTTAAACGATTTTTTTACCGTTTCTACTGTTAATTTAGAATTAGCATTAGGCATATGTACGGGTCTAATTTCCGTCTTTTTATTTGTAATTCTTTTCTTGTTTAAGCTGTTTTTTTCAGAAACTACAGGTGTTACACTTTCACATGCTACAGTTATCTTTCCTTTTTTCACTATGTCTTCTAATTTGTTTATTCTGGCTAATAACGTTTCTTTAGACGTATCATATTCTACTTTACACATTTTAACAACTGCAAGTTCTAAATAGATCCTATTTTGCTTACTCCATTTAGCTTGTTCTTGAGCGTCTTGAAGTATTTTTATATCTCTCATAATTTCTTCTACTCTAATTTTAGCAGCTTGCTGCTTTAAAATTTCTATATTTTCACTGGACATATCCAAAATTTCCTCTACATTTTCGCTTACCTTTGCCATCAAAAGATCTCTCATATGCGTAGTCATATCCTTTATAAATACGTATATGTCCTTACCGCTAAAAACTATTTCATTTATAACTTTTATAGCCATTTCAATATTTCTATCTATTATGCAGTCAGAAAGTTTTGTAAGACTCTCAGATGTCACAAGACCAAGCATATCTATAACACTATTATACTCTACCTTGCCATCATTCATTGATATAGCTTGATCTAAGATACTTAGAGCATCTCTCATCGCACCATCAGAAATTCTTGCTATTAATTTCAAACTATTATCTTCCACAGAGACGCCTTGCTTTAAAACTATTTTTCGCAGTCTATCAAAAATATCTTCACTTTTTATTCTTTTAAAATCAAATCTCTGACATCTCGATAGTATAGTAATTGGAAGTTTCTGTGGATCCGTAGTCGCTAATATAAATATTATGTTACTTGGGGGTTCTTCTAGTGTTTTTAAAAAAGCATTAACCGCCCCTATTGATAACATATGAACCTCATCTATAATATAAACTTTATATCTAGCCTCCTGTGGTGGATATTGAACATCTTCAATTATATCACGAATATTTTCTACTCCATTATGTGATGCCGCATCTAGTTCAGTTACGTCTATTGCCGTTCCTGCATTTATTTTTTTACACATCTCACACTCATTGCATGGCTCTCCATGGTCTGAATTCAAACAATTTACTGCTTTAGCTAATATCTTTGCTGTTGAAGTTTTTCCAGTTCCTCTAGTTCCGCATAAAAGATAAGCATGAGCTATTCTATCGTTATTTATCTGATTCTTTAAAGTTATGGTCACATGATCTTGCCCCACTACATCCTCAAAAGTTTTTGGTCTCCATTCTCTATATAAAGCCTTATATGCCATAAATCTCACCTCTTTTAAATAATAGTACCTCTTAATTAAATAAAGAACAAAATCTCCCTACGGTCGAGTAAAAACCCTTATGCCAAGCAAATATGATAATCTCATCGTCCTTTGATTATCATATTTGCATCACATTCTGGGCATAGAACAAT
>NZ_JAHLEC010000177.1 GCF_018861705.1 Clostridium psychrophilum
ATTTAATCATCTCATATTTCTCTTGAATTTTCCACCTAATTTTCATCTAAAATGTTATCTAAAATGTTATCCACAGCGGTTTCCGCAAGCTGTTTCCTATATAACAAGAAAATAAAAACTATGCCGGTATTAACAGGAATAGCCTTTCTTTATTCATTTCAACATAATCGGTTCGCTGATAATCTGCTTAGCTTGAGATTCACTAATAATTTGGCTATCAACCATATTTTGAATGACAATATGTTGTCGCTCTATAGCAAGTTTCATGCTTTTATATGGATCATAGACGCTTGGAGCATTCGGAAGACCGGCAAGCATGGTCAGTTCCCCTGCATTCAATTGCATTGGAGATTTTCCAAAATAAGTATCTGATGCTTGGTATAATCCGTTAGCCCCATGTCCAAAATAAATAACATTGGTGTAGAATGCAAATGTTTCTTGCTTACTCATCGTGTCATATACCCCAATGGCATAGGTACTCTCAAGTAATTTCCAAGTTAATGATTTTGATGTATTACTTAAAATTGTATTGTGAATCAACTGTTGTGTAATTGTAGAACCACCTTGAAGAGATTTTCTACTAGCAACATCCACAAATATTGCCCGTATGGTTCCTCTGACATCCATACCTTTGTTTGTGAAAAAACTGCGATCCTCAGTTGCAATAATAGCCTTTCTATATGTTTTCGGTATATCACTATACGCAAGTAACCTGCTATTATGAGCTCGTACCTGAGTGATCACGTCACTACGCACCTTATTAGAAATTATGTTAACATGACCAAAGTAGTACTTTAATCCAAACCAGCTAATACATAGGACAACAAATATAAATACCATGAATTTTAGTATACGTTTAAAAAATCTATGCATAAACTCCTCCTTAAACTATTTATAATAAAATATAGCATGAAATCATGTAAAAGTTATGAGTTTTTAAACAATTTTGTGTGAATAAATTAAAAACACATAATAATAGAAATTGCTCTTCTTAAATTGTGCTCAAATATAATAACAATAATATAGATATATACTGATTATAATTATAATGAAGAACGGAAAATTAAGTATCTATTTCTGTTATCAAGCGAGATTCAAAACTCCTTATAATATTTTTTCAATACTTGTAATATTTTATATGTTTTGAGAATATTTATGGTAGAATAGTTATATTATTATTGTTATACACACAGGCAGCAATAACCTGTTTTGCAAAATCAAAATACCATTATTAATATAAATTCTAACTCTCACTTGGATACTTCAGCATCAATAGGATATAAGAATTATTTAAGATGTAATCAAATACTTTAGTATGTAATCTTTTATATATACTTATTATTATAATCTAAGATCCAGCTTAGATTAATGGGGGAAAGTAAATGGAAACGTGTACAAATAAATATAGTCATATTTCAAGAGAAATTATTATAGAAACAGATAGTTTAGGTATCATCAGATTTATTACACCTAATTGTAGTATTTTAGGATATGATCAAAGTGAATTTCTTAACACAGACATTAACACTTATATTGAATGCAATTTTAATACTATAACGGTTAATAAAAGCTTTAAGTGTAAGTTTTTAAACAAAAATGGTGATAAAATTCATTTTGATATATTTGTAATTTCTAAAATGAATTCTAAAAAACAATCTATTTATTTTATTCTATATCTTCTTCCTATAAATAAACACGCATATCTAAACGAAGGAGATTTAAAATTCAATAAACTTTTTGAAAACACTAATGATATCATATTTAAAATGCAGATTATTCCTGAAATAAAATTTACATATTTAAATTCCGCTGTAGAAAATATCTTTGGATACGATTTAAAAAATTATTTTCAAAATCCTATGCTTCCCTTTGAAACTGTACATCCTGATGATCGTGATATACAGTTATCTAAGGTTAATAAAAAGACAGATTTTTCTAATCTTTTTTATGTTCGATTTAAACATAAAAATGGTTATTATGTATTGATAGAGGATTACATCATTCCAACTTTTAACGATAAAGATGAATTAATATTTGTTGAAGGAATCTGCAGAGATATTACAAAAAGAATCCAATTAGAAAAAAAACTTGAGAAGCTTAGCTATATTGATGGTTTAACTGGGTTATATAATAGAACATATTTAAATAAACAAATTAAAATATTAAAAGAGGACGTAGATAAACCTATAGCAATCATAGTATGTGATTTAGATAATCTTAAATATTTTAACGATAACTTTGGACATTGTAGAGGTGATATAATGCTAAAAAGTGTAGGGTATTTTTTAATTAACAACTTTGTTGAGGATTCCATTGTCATTAGAAATGGTGGTGATGAATTTATTATTATTTTGTCTAGTTTTTCTGAAAAAAAAGCAGAAGAAATTTATTCAGATATGTTGGTGTCCATTGCAAACTATAATGACAATCACAAAATTCCTATAACTCTCTCTTCAAGGTTTTCATACTCATGTTCATCAAAAACTATTTTGAAACTACTCAGCACAGCTGATAAACGCATGTATGAAAAGAGATATAAAAGAGAAAGCATTAAATTATCTCCTGCGGAGCTGTAGTATTAATGTCTAATACCCTATAAAAAAAATAACATAATGTACAAAACACTTACACGTTATATTATTTTTTATTTTTACTAACTAAATATATCAGCCTCTTTACTTTTTGAACGATTAATTCTGAACTTATTTTTAAATGTAACACTTTTGTACTATGCATAATATTATATAACTAACAAATGAAAGTATTAATGGGACAAACCTAAGAAGATTAAATCAAAAAATATTTTCCTTAAAAGAGGTGAAATATGTATGTGTTGTTGGTGGATACTATTATTATTACTGTTTGACGATAACAATTGTTGTAACAATAATCATCGTAACAATTGTTGTAACAATAATCGTCGTAACATTTGTTGTAACAATGATTTTAATAATTGCTGTGATCCTTGGTGTGATCCTTGGTGTGATCCTTGGTGTGAACCTTGTTGTGACCCATGTTGTAAGAATCAACATCGTCATGATAATTGCTGTAATAATTGTGGCCGAAGATAATAAGATTTCAAATATCGTTTAGAATAGCAATAGTTTTTATTGTAATATAAAAATGAATAAGATTCGAAAAACTGTCTATAATTTAGATATAAATTCCCTTTTAAGAATGATACTATAGTAAGATAAAAATACTGCTTAGGGTATAACCTAAAGCAGTATTTTTATCTTTATATTTAATTTAACAACATTTCAGAAGAAAAGTCTCGCCCTTCTATAAGTAAGAGGATAACAACTAAAATTGTTATCTACCCAAGAGACTTGCAGAGGATAACTACTCTAGCAAAATAAAACTTCAGTGGGGGAAAATTATTATCTACTCCAGAGAACTAAAGGGGTAAATCTTTTTCTGAAATTATTGCACGATCTAGAGAAGCTGTTGTCATCTCTTTCAGAGCTGTTGTCATCTCTTTCAGAGCTGTTTGGCATCTCTTTCAGAAATGTTACAGATATGCAGGAGATGATTTAATAGTTTCCTAATGTGTTTTTCTACTTCCTTTTCTGGAAAGCATATCTCCAATAAATGCTATTACTGCTATTAGAAGCAACCAATGAATCATAAGTCCGCCAAAACTAAATATAAGCCCCAATATCCAAAAGAAAACTACTATTGCACCTATCCAACTTAAAAAGCCCATATAAAATACCACCTTTCATATATTTATTTAATAAACTCTTTAATTATTATAATGACCAAAATTCTGTTGTGTATACCTATTCTATTTATCATCAACCTTTGAATAACTTCCAATATAAGTTTATGTATATTAAATTATTATGATCAATTGCAATAACAAGTTGAACCAATTTGTATTTATGACTTAAATCGTTGAATTTACTTATGCTGCATAAATTATATCTAATTGTGCTTCGAATAGATCTTCAGG
>NZ_JAHLEC010000178.1 GCF_018861705.1 Clostridium psychrophilum
TAATTACTAAATTTACCATTGTTCGTGTTATGCAATGGTCTTTTTGTTATGCAATGAAATTAACAACTACTTTCGCAAATTTACACTTGACTTTAACTAGCTGGTCTATATTAACGGTATTTCTATAAAAAAAGTTGTTTCCTTATCATTAGTCTCAAAACTTATTTTACCATTAAACCTACCCTTTATTATTGATTTAGATATGTATAACCCAAGTCCAGTCCCTTTATTACCTTTTGTAGTTATCATTTTTTTAAATATATTCTTTTGAACTTTAGTAGGTATTTCCTGTCCTGAATTTTTGACATAAAATATAATTTCTTTATCTTTTCTATATACTCCTAAAGTTATTATACGTTCCTCATTCTTTTCGCTTGCCTCTATAGCATTAGTTAAAAGAATATTTAATACCTGCAAAAGTGAATTAATGCTGCCTTTAATTACTTCGTCATAACAAATATCTATTTTCTCAACTAATGTACACTTATACTTTTTAAATTCATAACTCATAAATAATTTAACCTTATATATAAGTTCTTTTATAAAAAATTTATCTTCATCAATCTGTTCAAATTCCTTTACTTGACCTTTTACTGTAGTAATTACATCTGACATATATATTAAGTACTCAGATATTCTGTTTTGCCAGTCATTAACCTCATTCATCAATTTTGTAACATATTCAATATCAGTATCTTCCTTTTGTATATATTCATATATTTTTGTTGTATTTTTCTTAATTATTTGAATACCACCAGCAGAACCCATTAAAGGAGTTTTTAAATTATGAGCAATTCCTCCAATCAATTGATTTAATGATAACAATCGTTCTTTTTCAATTAATTCAAATTGATTTTGTTTAAAAAGTTCTAAGTTTCTTTTGTATAAAGTAATATCTTTAAATAAAATGACTATTCCAAAATACTCTTTCTTAATAATTATTGGATTAGTTTGCGCCTCAAAATATTTTTTATCAGACTCATTCCCTATTGCAACTTCAATAATCTTAACACTATTATTAACTCTTGATTCATCAATTAACTTTATTAAGTTATTCTTACACTCAATTAGTTTGCTACAATCTATTATGTCATTAAAACCATTATATTTTCTATCTTCAGTTAAAAAATTCTTTGTGAAAGCCTTATTAACTTCTATAATATTCAATTTTTCATCTAAAACTAAGACAGAATCTGATACAAGTTGAACTACATCTTCAAATTCAAACATATATTTATGGAATTTAAGTCTAACACCAAATATACCATATTTATATGCAAAATATATAAATCCTATAAACTGAACAAAAAATACTATTGGATATACTCTCCAAGTTTGATCTATACCAAAACTTCTTAATATAAAATTAGCTAAAGCACAATAAACAAAAAATGGTGCAACTATACTTGCATTTATTAATTTATATTTTTTAACTGAATAAGATTTTTCTTTTAAATATGAATAAACTATAAAAAAAGCTCCACCTAAAATGTATGGAGCACACCAAACACTTAGTAGCTTAAAATATAATTTTAATTCATTGGGTGTTTTTAAATAATTACTCCTTATAGGAAAATGTATAAAACAAATAATTGAGGGTATAAAAAGTATAATATATATTATTTTTTTATTCTTCTTAACTATATTTGCATAAGATAGACCATATAACAACATAAAGTAAGGGCCTATATAATGAGCAATATTAGACATTAAAGCACTTATATATGTAATTAATTTAAATGTTTCACCACTAGCCCCTTGAGTTACTAGGTATTCTTTTATAGGACCTTCACAAACTGCTGCAAATGTACCAAGTCCCGCTAGAAAACATATTGCTGCCATGAATTTAGTTGATTCTGTTTTATAATCTTTTGTAAGAATAATAATTGCTATTAAAAATAAACCACTACTTGCGAATATCATATATATTACACTCTCTTATCTATAAATTCTAAAACATCTTTTTTAATCTTATTTTTGGATAGTACAATTCCCGAATGACCGCAACCATATATATTTCTTTTTGGTTTTCCCCAGTTTGCCCATAAAATATCTGTATCTTTGTCTATAACATATTTATCATACTTACCTGATACAAGAAGTATTTTATTAAGGTCTATTACTGGTTTTCTTAAACTTGGATTAATAATTTTCCAACTTTCTTTTAATAAACTATGTCCAAATTTGTTTTTTACAAAATCTTTTTTTATGTATTTACCGGCTTCTGTTTCAAATATTGTAAATGATAAATCGTTAGCATAAAATAAAGATACTAACACATCAATATTTTTTTCCACCTCACTTAGTAAATTAGTCGTTATTCCACCTAAACTCAAGCCTATAACTATAACTTTACTCTTTTTATCAGTTTTAATAGAACTTATTAAAGCTCTAATATCACTTACAGCTTGTTGTTCAGATTTTAACGTTCTACTTACATTTGCACTTACAAAATATTCGCCACTATATAAAGATTCGTTTGGCGCCCTTTCCATATGAAACGGTAAGACATAATTATAAATGTTATAATTTCTTTCAATAAAACTATCTAAAAACACTTTTCCTAATCTATCTAAATTATCTGCTCTCCAACCATGTACAAAAATAACATTTATATTATTATCTGAAACTAAATTTTTTCTATAATGAAATATTGTATCTTTATTACTATGTCCATTTTTTACTTCACTTAAAAAATTAATTTTGCCTATTTCATATTTTTTTTCTATTGTATCTTTTTCATAATGTATTTTTGGTAAAGTTGGTTTTTTATAAAATTCTTCAAAATCACTATTAAGAACATTAACGTCTTTCTCAACATAGTCAAACTGATCTTTTTTACTATATTTTTTATGAAGACCATATAACCCATAGCTATCAGCCATTTCCGAAATTATTTTCATTATGTTGTTAACCTCCATGTATGGTGTAATCATAATCGATATTGCTTAGTTAAATTTAATTAAATTTAACTAAATACTTAACAATCCTTATAAATCACTACTTATTCTGAATTTTTTTAATAATATTTTACGAATTTTTCTTTTTATATGTCCCATTTCATAATTATATTATTCATTTAGTAATTTTGTGTCACAATAATTGTATGTGATTATTTAAAGCTTTTTCTACTGTTTCGGTACCAATATTAATATATTTTTGTGTAGTTTTTAAATCAGAATGTTGAAGCAATTCCCTGACTAATGCCACATTATAGTTATTATTTATATATATCTGTGTAGCAAAATACTTTCAGAAACTATGTGTGCTTATATTCTTCAATTCTAAATACTGTGTAACAGGTTTTAATTGCTTCTGTACTGCTCTAACGGTTATATCAAATATTTTTCAAGTTGACTTTATGCTATTCTCTAAAGTGTACATTTTTATATAATTATAAATTTCCTTGGGAACGGTAAATGTTCTTTTCTTCTCTGTCTTATCCTCTATAATGTTTAACCTATATCTATCTCCATCATTAATAATATTATTTAATCTTAATTCTAATAAATCTCCAATCCTTACTAAATTAGCTTCGATTACTAATACGGTTGCTATTCTATTGTTACCTCTAAACTCTTTAACTCTTTAACTCCATTTTTAAATTCTTGTTTCATAACGCCTATTATACTTTTCTATTGTTCTGTTGTTCTGTTGTTCTGTTGTTCTGTTGTTAATGCTACCATATAATATCACCGAATTTCCACAATTTATTTACTACACACTAATATAATTATAAAATAAGTTCGTGTTTTGTCAACGACTAGTCCGCTTTATGTAAAGTTAATGTTATGTCTTTTTAGCCTTAGTAATATAGCCAAAGTTCGTGTTTGTATGAAAGAACTAAACCGCTAAAGACGGTGGTAGACGAGTGCTAATCACTTTAATTTTTCTTTTTTCTTAAATCAAATAAAAAAATAGCATCTTAAATAAGATACTACTTTATTA
>NZ_JAHLEC010000179.1 GCF_018861705.1 Clostridium psychrophilum
TCCTGAAGATCTATTCGAAGCACAATTAGATATAATTTATGCAGCATAAGTAAATTCAACGATTTAAGTCATAAATACAAATTGGTTCAACTTGTTATTGCAATTGATCATTCTTTATTTTTTTACAATTACAGATATAATTATAACATTTTTTTATCCATAAAATTTGAGAAAGCAACAAGATAAACTAACATATAATGCTTTTCAATTTACTTTAATCTACCCAATATGTGTTTTAAGCTTTTTCTCTGTTTCTCTTCTTAACATAAACGTTTTTTCTAGTTTTTGTGCAGCTATTCTTACTTGTTCTAAAGCATTTTTATTTTGAAGAACCTCTCCCTTTTTAAATGCATTTAGGATTTTAACAGTCGATATAACTCTATATCCTAGACCTTCAAGTGGTTTTTTCATAGCCTCCGCAGTAAATCCCATGTCTTCTTCATTATTTTGTTCACAGATTGCTATAACTACAGCATATTTTCCACCTAATACCTCATTAACACTTGACCAAACCGAACGATCATTATGTGAAAATATTTGATAACAATATAACCTTTCAATAAAAGCCTTCATGTCTGAAGTTATATTATAAAAATACGTTGGGGAACCTAAAATAATAGCATCCGAATTTTCAATAAGAGGATATATTTTCTGCATATCATCCATTATTACGCATTTATATGTGTCTTTACATCCCTCACAACCAATGCACCCTCTAATATTATAATCTCCAAGAAAAAGCAACTCAGTTTTTATGTCTTTAGATTCAATTGTATGTAATGCTTGCTTCACTAGAAATGATGTATTACCATTTTCCCGACTACTTCCTACCACTCCCAATACATTCATATTAATACCTCCATAAATTAATTTGTTTACTCTATTATTTTTTCTTTCGTATTTACGCCTTCAGAAATACTAAATAATACAAAAGCACAAATTAATACAATTACAGCTCCCCATATTGCTTTAACCCCAACTCTATATGTCAGTAGCCCTCCTAAAAATGACCCGAGCAAAAATGCGAGAACAACTGTAAAAAGTCTAATGGTACGAATAGCTTCTTCAGAATCTTTCTTAGTAAATACAATATATACTGCCTTTGAAGCTGATCGCAAATTTCCTGTGCACATGGTTGAACTATATGAAGAATCCGCCAGTTTAGGAAATGAAGTTACTTGAATTGAAGCTACAAACGAAATTATAACATTCACAATAGTATCAGAGAAAGTATTAGGAACAAACCCTATAATAAAAAGAACTATAATTTCAAAAATTAAAATTGCCCTTGGCCAGTCAAGAATAAATAAAGGAGACGAATTGTTTTTTATTGCTTGAACAACAATTACCCCAATTATAAAAGCTAATATAGGCGGGATATGAAGAAATGCCTGTACCCATTGACCTTTTGCAACATATATTCCAAGAAGTACGATGTTTCCAGTTTGAGCATTAGAAAAGACACCCCCTCTCCCTATAAATGTATAAGCGTCTAAAATTCCGCCAGCAATTGCAAGAAGAATTCCAAATCGAAATGTCTCGTGGATTTCATGTTGGGAATGTAATTTTCCTACCCTTCTTTGCATTATATTAAAAACATTGTCAATCAAAATTTAATACCTCCATTTATTATCACTAATATTTTTTTGCTAAAATATAGTGTATGTACATATAAATCATACTATGCAATACACTAAATCAAAAAAATTTGTAATTTTTAATTTTCATTTTATGATTAATCAATCATACCATAAAAACTTAGAATATAAAAAACAGAATTCTTATCTAAACAGGCACCTATAGATCATACGTTTAAAAGTAAGCGCTTACTCTATAACTACTCGCATACTAATTATCTTTCTTTAATTTTCAAAGAATAAATGGTTTTTTATTCAGTTGAACACATAATTTAATAATGCTATTATGTAATTAACTTATATGGTCAATTACATTTGTTCGTTAAGAATTGAGATCTTATATGGATGTTTTAAAAAATTGTTTTTATAAATAAACTTATTATATATATAATCATTCTAATATAAAAGGGGGTTCTACTAATGAATGTTATTGAGATTAAAAATTTAACTAAAAACTATGGTAATGCAAGGGGAATTACCGATGTAAGTTTTAATGTTTGCGAAGGTGAAATTTTTGGATTTATTGGACCAAATGGTGCAGGAAAATCAACAACGATTAGAACACTATTATCTTTAATTTATCCAACTAGTGGTAGCGCTACGATTTTTGGTAAGGACTGTGTCAAGTTTGGACCTGAAATAAAGAAAGAAATAGGATATCTACCATCAGAAGTCTTTTATTATGACAATATGAAGGTTATCGATTTGCTAAAATATTCCGCTAGTTTCTACAAAAAAGATTGTAACGAAAGGATTAATGAATTGGCCAAAATAATGGATCTTGATCTTAATAAAAAAATTGATGATTTGTCTTTTGGTAATAAAAAGAAAGTTGGTATTGTTCAAGGCCTATTACACTCGCCTAAACTTATTATACTTGACGAACCTACTAGTGGACTTGACCCACTAATGCAACAAAGATTTTTTGAACTCCTTGAAGAAGAAAATAAAAAGGGTGTTACAATTTTACTTTCTTCTCATATTTTAAGTGAAGTTCAAAGATTATGTACCCGTGTTGCAATTATTAAAGAAGGTAAAATTATAAAACTTGATAAAATCAGTACATTACAAGAGAATAACCATAAGGAATTTAAAATTGAGGTGAAATCCAAAATAGCTGATAGTTACTTTAAATTAAATGGTGTTACAAATTTAAGTATAAAAGGTAACCTAATAAGTTTTTTATTTAGTGGTGATATTAATTTTATTATGAAGAAGATTTCAGAAATAAAAATATCAAATCTCTGGATTGAAGAACCAGACCTTGAAGAAATCTTTATGCATTACTACGAAAAGGAGGACTAAAAGCTATGAATATGTTTATTCACGAACTTAAGGCTTATAGAAAATCCACTATTATATGGACTTGTTCTTTAATAACACTTGTTGTTCTTTTTTTATCAATGTTTCCCGCTTTTTCAAAAGAAGCCGCAACTTTTAAAGAAATAATGAAAGGATTCCCAGAGCCAATAAGAAAAGCAATGGGACTCTCTGTAGATAGCATTTCTTCTATTTTAGGATTTTATTCATATATGTTTTTGTATACCACACTTTGTGGTGCCATTCAGGCTATGAATCTAGGGACTTCCATTATATCAAAGGAATCTCGCGCAAAAACAGCAGATTTTCTTTTAACAAAGCCTGTTACTCGCACAAAAATCATGACAGCAAAGCTAATGGCTGCATTAACCTGTCTTGTAATTACAAATGTAGCTTACTTAATTGCATCTAGTTTTATGGTTTCCTTTGTTTCGACTAAAAACTATAGTTACAAAATATTTTTCATGATCTCTATTACATTATTTTTCATTCAACTTATGTTTCTTGCTTTAGGAATTTTAATTTCTGTTATAGTACCTAAGATTAAATCTGTTCTGCCTATTTCACTTGGCACTGTATTTACATTTTTTATTGTTGGAATGTTCGCAGCAACTACAAACGATGATGTCATGCGTTATATTACCCCTTTCAAGTATTTTGACCCAAACTATATTCTAAAAAACTCTAGTTATGAGGTATCATTTATTATAATAGCAATATTGTTTATTATTACGGCAATTACAACAAGTTATTTTGTGTACTCTAAAAAAGATATTCATGCTGTTTAATTCTAGATTAATATTAAAGTAATTATCTAACTGATGTAACAATTTATAGTTTTTTAATGGATAATAAGAAACACAAGACCAGCTAGTTAAAGTCAAGTGTAAATTTGCGAAAGTAGTTGTTAATTTCATTGCATAACAAAAAGACCATTGCATAACACGAACAATGGTAAATTTAGTAATTATTT
>NZ_JAHLEC010000180.1 GCF_018861705.1 Clostridium psychrophilum
ATTTTCATATTAATTTACAATATTTTCAAGAGGCATAGCCTAAAATTTGAAATAGCTTAACTCCTACCGGAGAAAATATAGCTTTTTGTGGCTTAATCATAATATATATTAAAAGGAGTTTTAAAATGGAAAATAATAATGAATTCAAATCACTTCGCAAATTTAATTTAATTATGGGATTTTTACACTTTATCCAAGGATCACTGATGTTATTTTTTGCTTTAACAATTGAAAAGGTTATTGCTTTTAAACTTCCAGTATATTCGAATTTTTTGAAATTTGACACTAGTACAATGAGGCTCATAACTGACAATCAAAAGATAATCGATGTTCCATTTGCTATAGGTGTTTCACTTTTTTTATTAATATCTGCACTATTTCATTTCTTAATTGTAATGCCTAAAGTAAATGATGTTTATAATCGTAATATAGAGAAAGGGATGAATCCATTTAGATGGTATGAATATTCCATTAGTTCATCTTTAATGATAACTTTAATTGCCTTATTATTTGGGGTATATGATATTGGTCTTTTAATAGCAATATTTGTTTTAAATGCTTCAATGAATTTATTTGGATTGCTAATGGAAAGAATAAACCAACATACAAAAAAAACAGATTGGTATGCATTTATATTTGGAGCTATAGCTGGTTTTGGACCTTGGATTATAATAATTATGTATGCATTTGGTAATTCAAGCTTAGATAAAGTACCATGGTTTGTTTATGCAGTATTTGCTTCATATTTTATATTCTTTAATTTGTTTCCTATTAATATGATCCTACAATATTTAAAGATAGGAAAATGGAAAAACTATATCTATGGAGAAAGAGGTTATATAATTCTCAGTTTAGTAGCAAAATCGGTATTAGCATGGCTTGTTTTTTCAGGTGTAATGCAGCCCCACTAATATAATATTAGGATGTAAATATCAAATTCGTTTCTCTCATAAAATACCCTATTGGGAATAAAAAGTAGCTATTAAATATAATAATATTTAATAGCTACTTTTCTGATAAATTATTTAACTTGTTTGATTAATGGCCATTTGTCAAAAAAGGTGTTCAGATATAGAAATGGCATCATAAATACAAATTGTCCAGCGATTATACCAAGTGTTGCATAACCGAGTCCCATATCATTACCTCCAAATGGAAGCATTTTATAAAACTTCATCCATATTAATCCCATTATAGTTCCAACCACTATTACAATTGCAAGTCTTATCAAAAATCTTGCTCCTGAGCTTTTAATCTTATCTTCTCCAGGATAATCGAAAAATTGGTGGTGCCATAAAAGGGCTGTAGTGACAATAGATAAAACCAATGAAGCAATTACAAGATCTACCGGTTGTCCGTTAAGAAGATTCGTTGGCTTAAGAACTACTCTCAAAATACCTCTAATTGCTAATGCTCCTACCAAAGAAATAGAGATACCAATTAAACCTTTCCATGGTTGCCTTTTTGTAAATAATTTATAAGGATACTGCTCTCCACCTATTCCAGGGAATAAAAATAGGAATATAAAAATTTGGCAGAAGGCTAATACTGATGGCCAAGATCCCATAGGTGCAATAATTGCAACTTCTCCACCTAATTGTAATTTTAAGAAACTAGGAATAACCATTGCCATCCATACAAGTATTGCAAAAACTGTTGTTGTCATCATAACACCAAATCCATCTAAAGGCGCAGCTATTTTACCTGCAAAAGGCCATTTCTCGAATATTGATACAATCGGAATCTGACAAATAAGTACAGGCACTGCATAGAAGTTAGCTACAGCCCATCCTTCTGTAGCAAGTAAAACTTGCGCGCCAGTCTGAGGCACAAACATAGTAGCTAAGTTAAATGGCTTCCACCATATCCCTAAAAAACCTATCATAACAAGCATAGCAACTGCACCAAGTAAGAATGCTATAGCAGCATATCTTAGCCCAGCAATAGGTTGCTTTTTACCCTTTGCATATTTACCATAGTTACCAAATAAAAGAGTAAGCCATACCCATGAATTGATAGACATCCAGAAGAACGTTCCTTCTGTAACATCTTTAATATATTGGCCTCTTGCCGCTGCATCTACTTGTGCGAGTCCTACACTAGCCAAATTACTTATAATACTTTTTACAATAAGTCCCCAGATAGGCCATCCTATGCAAGCAATTAAAAAAGTTATAACTACTGCAACTGCTCCACTAACCAGTGGATTCTTGAATCGTCTTTCTATATTAACTTCCATACAATAATAATCTCCCTTCATCTATTCCATAAATCCTTTGTATATGCATAATATCTATAGACATGATATATTCATTTATTATTAAACTTCATTTTTCTATATAAACATATTATATTTCCATTTCCTTAACATCAGAATCTATTATTAAATCAGCATCAGTGCACTTTATTACTTCATCAACAGTTAAACCTGGTGCCACTTCGATTAATACTAAGCCCTTATCTGTAACTTTCATGACCGCTTTATCTGTAATTATAATGTCAACACATTTTGCAGCGGATAGTGGTAATGAACATTTCTTTAGCACCTTTGAATTTCCTTTTTTATCATTATGACTTAAAGCGGATATTACACATTTTGCTCCTACTAAAAGATCCATAGCACCTCCCATACCTGGTGCAAATATTCCTGGTATCATCCAGTTAGCAATATTACCTTCTTGGTCACACTCTAAAGCACCTAAGGCAGTTATGTCAACATGTCCTCCTCTTATTATTGCAAAGGAAAGATCCATATCAAATGTTGATGCACCTGGCAATAAAGTAATAGGGGCTCCACCTGAATTTCCTAAATCCGGATCAGATTCTCCTATTTTAGGAGTTGGTCCAAAATTCAAAGCTCCATTTTCTGCTTGAAGTGTTACTTTCACTCCATCTGGCAAATAGTTTGCAGCCATATTTGGTATTCCGAATCCTAAATTAGCAACCATTCCATCTTTAAATTCTTTTGCGATTCGTCGAGCAATTATTTCTCTACTATCCATCTTATTACCCCTCCCTATTTTATTTTTTTAGTTCTTATCCATAACTCTTCAAAATATTTTCTTCTAGCTTCTAAAGAATCGCCTTTAACTATTATGTCTACTAATATACCCGGTGTTCCAACACTATCCGGTGCGATTTCACCTGCTTCAACAATTTGATCCACTTCAGCTATAACTAAATCAGCAGCAAGTGCCATAATTGTATTTGTTCCTTTAGTTGTGCCTCTATATTGAATATTTCCAAGTTTGTCAGCTTTATAACCTTTGATTATGGCAACATCAGCTTTTATTGGTGGATAAACCAAATATTCTTTCCCGTCTATCACCATTTTTTCTCTACCTTCTTCAAGAACAGTTCCCACTCCTGTAGGTGTTACCACTGCACCAAGTCCAGCTCCACCAGCTCTTATGCATTCTACTACAGTTCCCATAGGTATAAATTCAACTTCTAATGTACTTGCTTTGTATTGTTCTTGGATTTCAGGGCAAGTTCCAATATGTGCACCTACAAATTTTTTTATTTGTTTATTTGCTACAAGTTTACCAATATCGTGAGTTTCTCCTGGATGAGCTGATACAGCTTGAATAAGTGTAAGATCCTTAACACCAGTCTTTGATAATGCATCTATAATCTTTAGCGGAGCACCTACACCTAAAAAACCTGCGGTCATAATTTTCATACCATCTTTAATATTTTCTACTGCTTCTTGTACTGTATTAATCTTTGCCATTTTTCTGCACACCTCCAAAAGTTTTTATAATATACTATTTAGTAATAAACAAATATTATGATTATCCCACAAAAAGCTTGTAATTACTTCCAAACGTAGTAATTATGATATAATAATATCAAAATCAGTACGTAGAGGAGGATTACTATGTTTTGCAAAAA
>NZ_JAHLEC010000181.1 GCF_018861705.1 Clostridium psychrophilum
ATTGTTCTATGCCCAGAATGTGATGCAAATATGATAATCAAAGGACGATGAGATTATCATATTTGCTTGGCATAAGGGTTTTTACTCGACCGTAGGGAGATTTTGTTCTTCATAGTATATGAGTAATAACCGTTTGATATGGTCAATATACCTAATAAGAGTAATACAATTGGCATTGCAATTTTCATATTAATGATATTAAATAAAGCTAAAAACGATAATATAATAATGATTACTGAAATCAATATTTTTATAACTTTTATTTCTTTCAAATTATCAGATCCCCATTTCATTCACAATAAACTAGAATTATGTAGTAATTATAGTTTATTTTTATGCTTATGAAAACATAAATTTTAAACATGTTAAACTCAAATCAGTGATTAACGTGTAATCTTTTGATTTGAAAAACTAAAGTACGAAAAGCACTAAATATATTATATATATTTAAGCATCTCTTACTTTGTAGATTTTTTAGAATATTTAAATTGAATAAACATTCTAAATATGGATTTCAATAAAATTATCAAAAAAAAACATAAAGACGTATTTTCAAAAGAAAATACTTTAGCATACAATAAAAGACTTAACGTTAATAATAAAAATCCTACTATTAAAGAACTTATTTTGTAAGATTTTAAATATCCCTTTTTATTTTCAATTTTAGTATTTGTAGTTAAAGCATATCTAAGCATATCAAAATTTGTTTCTGTTCTCGTTATTCCATGCAGAATAATGCACAATCCCGCTATAACCATCAACAGTATAAATATATTATTCATAATAATACCACTCCTCTTAGTTTCTAATATTATAAACATTTAATAATAATAATAATAACAGTTGCCTTTTAACTAAACTTTGTTTCAACTTTTACTATAAGTTTATCTTCATTCAATTATATACAATATTAATATAAATAGTGTTAGAATAAGAATCTTAACAGAAAATTATCTTAATATTACACATCTTAAGCTTTATATTTAGTAAAGGATGTTTTAGGTGGTAGAGTAGATTTAAGATTTTATAATATTAAAAGTAAACCGTTCAATAATTATTGACGATGCTGAGATGAGGCGTTATTTGTCAGTTTGGAAATGTAGGAACTTATGCAGGGCAAACCATAACTATATATCTTTGCTGATTTCAGAGATGAAGTCACTATTTAAATTTTTAATCATAATATAATATCAATAATATTGTTTGATTTAATAATTTTAAAATAATTTTAAAATAACTTTTTTATAGAACAATATTTGTTAATCCCTATAAATGAATTATAAAATTGGAGGATTATAAAATGGTATTATTAAAAATTGGAAGCACAGGTGCTGACGTAAAGAAGCTTCAAACATCATTGGTTAAACTTGGATTTAATTCAGAACCAATAGATGGAGTATTCGGTCCTAAAACCGATGCAGCAGTTAGAGCATTTCAGAAAGATTATGGATTAGTTGTGGATGGAATCGTCGAAAAAAATACCTGGGCTGCTATTGATAAAGCCCTACAGCAAAAAACATATTTTGGTACATTAATTTATACAGTATTTCGGGGAGATAATCTCATTACTATTGCTCATAATTTCAACTCCACATTAGAAAATGTATTAAAGTTCAACAAAATTTCCAATCCTGATCTTATTAAACTAGGGCAAAAAATCGTTATACCATTGTCACCTCCGGAGGCAATAATTTATACTGTTAAATCTGGAGATTCACTTGACAATATTGCGATTAAATTTGGAACCATTGTTAAAAATCTAGCTATATATAATTACTTGTTCGCCCCATATAATATTTATCGTAAACAACAGCTGGTAGTCACCGCATCATTGAAGTAATGTCTTGGCCGGGTTAATACCGGCCCCATCTTGTTGATGGAAATTACGGAACATGAGGTAGACTGGGCATATGAGGTGTGGAAAAATAAAAAGAGTACGTCGGGGATTAAAAGCTTTAGAACCACTAGATACAGTTAAATTAGCGGAGTCATCTCATGATTATTATACGGCAGCTCCCTATGATGAGATGATAAATTACTATTTAATTTGTTGCAACTACACGAAAAACATATAAAGTAGTTCCATTAGTGTAATTAGATCTAGTAAAGTTATCTCCATTAATAGTGTATCTTAAATACTTCCGTTATTAATAGCTATTATTTTATCTGCAATTTGTTGGTTCATCTAAAATTAATATTTCTGGAGAATAATCATTCACGCTTCTTTTCTGTATAAATATATTTTATTATAAATACGTCTAAAACATTATACTAACAATCTTTCTACACGCTTCAATCATATTCTTTTTACATTAGTGTGGTAAATCAAAATAACGTATAATTAAATCTTTTAGAAAAATAAGGAGAAATTATATAAGCATTGCAGGAAATCCTATAAATACATTCTTAAATTCTGCAGAAGATTTCTTTTATAGAGATAATTCACATTACTGATTAAAACAAGAACTAGGTGAATTTATAAAAAATCCTGAATTTATAGTTTATTTTAAAGATATTATTAAAACTGTTTATTAGAGGTTAATGAAAAAAGGCTAAGACAAGAACTTACGGCTGAGGATTTATCCTCAGAGGATTATGACTTTAATACATTATTTGTGGATTACGAGAAGCAAAAGCTAGAAAGTGACCTTGAAAGAGGATCTAAGAAGGTATTAAAGAAAGTTCAAAAGTAAATAAGAAGTAGTAGCAATACGTAGCAACGTAAGTTAATGTGCCATATGTGTAGATTAGTAATAGAACAAACCTGCAATTCATGTCTGAACTGCAGGTTTGTTCTATAATTAGATATTTATTTAAAGTTTATTAGTAAAACAAACTATTTTACAAGAGTTATGAACAGTTTTATAAATTTAAAATGCCATTGACCTTTATATTAGTCAATGATATAATTAAAGTTATCATATTTATACAAGTTAATATAAATATCAACAATACTATCATCTATAGTTTACCACAACGAAATGTAGTTGTCAATAGTTTTGAAAATAATTAAAATAATTGAAAGGAAGTAGAAAATGGATAATAATTTTATGATGATTCCAACTGGAATGATTAACAAACTAGCAATTACAGAAATCATAAATTGTAATGAAGCAACATCCCGTTATGGATTGGTGCTTTCTGGGCTAGAGGCAAAAGAACTTGTTGCAACCCGCGCAGAATCATTAAGTAGCAATGGACGAATTGAATTCTCAGGTGGGATTATAAATAAACTCATTATGGAGTTTTGTGACTCCTCTTTTATTTCTCAATTCAACTATGCTATCACTTTAAATGAGTTGATAGAAACCTTCTATTGTTTTAAAAATGAAACACTTGATGAAATTAGTGATGATGACCTGATTTTATTGATGAAGAAGTATTTTGATGGAAACTGTAAGGGCTCTATCGAATTATTACAAAATAGAGAGTTAGAAACTTTGGCACACAATATCCGATATGGAATTAATGATTACGAAGATGTATATGAAGATAGGAAAAATTTTTATTGTGAGGAGGATCATGATGAATAGTATTGAAAAACAATATTTAATTAAAAAGGAAAAGCTTAATCAAAAATGTTATTTACAGTCTATTTTAGAGGAAGCCTATAGACTCAAGCTATTAACTGACTCTGAACTTGAGAATATTCAAATGCAAAGCATACAGCTTTTAGCAAAGCAGACAGAGCGTTACACAAGTGGAGATAGTAGTTCTGTAAAAGTAGAAACCGCTGAGAGTATTCTGCAATCAATCTTTTATGGTATTGGAGTTTATCTGTAGACGTGTAGTTTAATATATCCTAATAATATAAGTAACTTGCAAATTTAAGTAACCCTTAAAATATAAAAAGGATAAAGGAATATGTTAATTAAATTTAACATT
>NZ_JAHLEC010000182.1 GCF_018861705.1 Clostridium psychrophilum
TTTTTTATTGAAATTTTCATATTAATTTACAATATTTTCAAGAGGCATAGCCTAAAATTTGAAATAGCTTAACTCCTACCGGAGAAAATATAGCTTTTTGTGGCTTAATCACAATATAAGTTATATATAAGAAATAAGTTCGCGTTTTGTCAGTTTAAAATTCGTTTACTATTTAGTGATGTTATGAAAACTAGTCATATAGCCAGAGTACGTTAAACACATATTTAACGTACTTTGCCTTTATGGGGTTTACTTGTGGTGACATAAAATAAGATTGTGTATTTAATCGCTTAGAAGGTAATTACCTTCCAGCCATCTTTTAGATAAGTGAAATTTGTTTCATTATATAAGACAAAAATGATTCTTATTAGGTATATACTATTAGTAAAGAAAGGGAGGTTTTTATATGAGTGCAAAGGGAAATAAAATATCCATAATTGGAGCAGGATTTGTGGGGTCAACTACTGCATTTGCTTTAATGACTAGTGGATTAACTTGTGAAATTGTAATTGTAGATATAAATAAGGATAAAGCTGAAGGCGAGGCTATGGATTTATCAGATGGCATATCTTTTGTAAGACCTATAGAAGTAACTGCTGGAGAGTATGCAGATACTAAAGATTCAGATATAGTAATTATTACAGCTGGGGTTGGTCAAAAACCAGGGCAAACTAGATTGGATTGTATTTCAAAAAATTTAGCAGTATTTAAAACTATAGTTCCAAAGATTGTAAAATTTAGTCCTAATTCTATATTATTGGTAGTATCAAATCCTGTGGATATACTTACTTATATAACATATAAGATTTCAGGATTTCCAAGTAACAGGGTTATAGGATCGGGAACGGTTCTTGATACATCGAGATTTAAATATCTACTTAGTAAACATTTTGAAATTGATGCTAGAAATGTTCATACATATATAATGGGTGAACATGGCGATTCAGAAATTGCAACTTGGAGTTTAACTAGTATTGCAGGAATGAATGTTGATGAGTACTGTAATATTTGTACTAGAAAGTGCAGTGGAGAGATGAAATTTGATATATATGAGGAAGTAAAAAACTCAGCTTCTATTATTATTAAAAAGAAGGGCGCAACCTACTATGCGATTGCGTTAGCTATAAAAAGGATAGTTGAAGCAATATTAAGTAATGAAAATTCTATACTTACAGTATCATCTCTATTAAAAGGAGAATATGGAATTAAAGACATATATATGGGAGTACCATCAATTGTAGGTAGAAATGGTGTAAAGAAAATATTGGGAGTTAAACTAAGCGAAGATGAAAACATGAAATTATTTGAATCTTCAAAGGTGCTTAAATCAGTTATAGAAGAGTCAAAAATATAAAATTTGATGATTTAAAGTAAAAATGTCAGTAAAAATTTTTTACTGGTGTTTTTTATTTAATAAATAGAGTTGAGATACTATATTTTTTAAGTAAATAGTAGTATTAGAAGTAATAAACTTAGGAGGGACCCTATGTGATTATAGAATTCATTCTTTACGAATATATGGTGAAAAACGTTATTCATTTTTGACTATGATTGCTGGAATTAATATTCATTTAGATGCAAGGTTTAAGGTTTAAGGTTTCAGGTTTTAGTATTTTAAATTTATTAGTGTAGTCTTTTAACAATTAAATGTTTTTTTCTGAAAATTCCTGCACCGTGTAGGTGCGTTTGCTATACCAAATTTTATCACTAACTGCTCTCTTAACATAAAATTTGTAGTTCTATACCACTTCATACAAATTCAAGTTTTATTTATTAGTTTCCGTGACTACTCTAAATATAAGTATATAAATCAAAAAAGAATTAGTGCAATTAGCAGCTAGTTCTTTTTTATTTTTCGCAGAAAAATTTCAATATAGTTTTTTGACCTCTTATCTTCAACTTGATCTTTAACAATAGCATTTACAAACTTTTCTCCATAAGGAAGGCAAAATTGTATAAAAGGACCAGTTAGGAGTGCTGCTATTACTGTACCTATACCAAATACTCCGCCTAACATAAATCCCATTATTAAGAAACTAATATCTAATGTCATACGAATCCAACGATATTGGAAGTTAGTTTTATCCTTTATTATAAATGGAATAATATCATTTGGCGCCATACCTACCTTACTTGCCGAAAGTATAGAGAATCCAACGGAGATTAGAGCACATCCTAATACAACTAAAAGCATTTTTAAACCAATATTTAAAGATGCAATTGGGAAAAACGAAATAGCTTTTACTCCGAGGTCAATAATGGGGCCTACTCCAACCATACATATAATTGTTCCTATATTAATACGGCTTTTTTCAATTATAAGTATTATGCAAAATAATATAAACAAAATAACCATATTGGAGGTTCCCGGTGTTTTATTTAATCGGAAGGCTAATCCTTGAGTAAATAAAGTAAAGGGATCAGAACCGATATTAGTTTTTAAAAACAAGGCTACCCCGATTTGTGTTATGCTCATTCCTAAAAAAAATAGAGCTAGCCTTTTGATTAGATTTAGTGTTTTAGTCATATTCTCATCCTTTCATAAAGCTAAGTAAAGTTTAGATTTTAGACATATTCACTAAAAAATAACTTTATATATATTTTAGCATGTATATAATATACATATCAAGGAACTTACCTATTCAAAATACGAACTAATCATCATCGAGAAATGTATTAAACTAACGATTTGATTACGAAAATTACAAATATAAATACTATTAGAGCTACAAAAGCTAATAAAGTATCTCTCTTAATTAATTTATTATTCATGTACCCTTCTCCCTTTAAAGTAGACAAATCAAATAATATTTTTTTGGTGAGCACCTTCTATAAAAAGTTTACAGTAGTTAGTCATTATTAAACAATAGATTGCGTAGTGATGATCTTGTTAATATACTTGTTGTTTTACCACAATTCATTTTTTTTAGTTTAGTAATAGTTTTGCGTCTCTTTCTCCAGCTAATTTTAGCTCGTGTTATTTTGACTGAATTTATAAAATTAGTATAAGAATTTTTATTGATTTTATATTTTACTAGAATTTAAATCACCTCTAATTTCTTAATATTAAAGATATTGGCATTTTTTACTTAAAACGGGGCAAGTGAACTTACTATTAGTTTCTCTTAATAAAGTGTTTTTCTTAATATTAAGATTGCATGAAAACTAATAATTTAATTTTTATCATAGTTTGGTTTCATCATTACCTTGATTATTTATAATTGTAATATCTATAATCTCTTTATCTAGCATACTTTTATTTATATCATTATTATTAAACATAGTTGTATCTTTTTTATATTTATTGTCTTTTATGTACTTCCTGCCTTCTTTATCATGCGTCTCCTGTATCGCGTTTTTTAGTGCTTTATTCTTTATGACCTTATCATCCTTGTCCATTTTTTCTACGACTTCCTGTGTGAAGTTTTCTTTATCATTACCCATAGTATATTATTCCTCCTCTTGTTAACTTCATTCACATTTCGTAATGCTTTAGTTTATTGTTTTTTTAATCATTATCTTAACATAGTAATTCCTTCTTCATCACATCAACATAACACTTATTAGTTACGTTGTAAATATTGGATAAAGGGTATATAAATTTAAATATGTATTAATATGAAAATTACCAATATAAATATTATTAGAACCCTAAAAGCTAATAAAGTATCTCTCTTAATTAATTTATTATTCATATACTCTCCCCCCTTAAAAATTCGATAGTGTTAACACTATCTTTGTTTTATTTATTTAAGACCCTGCAATTGCAAGGATTGTAGCTGTTTTTAAGAAAAAAAACAATGACCCCCTCTTTCTGGTATAATTGTT
>NZ_JAHLEC010000183.1 GCF_018861705.1 Clostridium psychrophilum
TGTGCTTCTTCCATGGTCCAAGGATTTACCGAATAGCTGCAGAAAGCCGCTAAAGAAATAATATCATAGCTCATACCTTACGTTAAGGTGTGGGCTATTTGACGCTTACGTAGTAGAACGAATTGCAGAAATTTGTGTTAGTAAATTTCCACATTGTTTTTCCGACTTTATCATTCTTTTAATTCCCTTTATATGGTTTTAAATTTTCTTTAAGCGCCTAAGGATGTCTTTTTAGCATCTTCATCATTTTCCCAATATCCATTTTCTGATATAGCTATTAAAAAGAATAAGTCTTAATTATTGTAATGAATATAAATGATATATATTTATATTTGTAGGTGAATATGTTTTAAATAACAATATAGAAAGTATAGTATTAAATTTTATGATTCCTAAATAGAGGAGGACAGTATGAATATTAAATATGAAGTGAAAGTTGGAAAATTATTTGGAGAGGCAGTTGAAAGTCTAAAGAAGAGTTTATCTGAAAACAAGTTTGGAGTATTATGGGAACTCGATTTTAAGGACAAACTAAAAGAAAAGGGATTAGAGTTTGATACTAATTTTAAGATTTTAGAAGTATGTAATCCGGTTAAAGCAAAAGAGGTATTAAGCAAAAATATTGAAACAGGATATTTTTTACCTTGTAAAATGGTAGTTTATGAAAAAAAGGGCTCTGTTTATATTGGAATGATTAAACCTACAGACCTTATAAAAATGATGGGTGATAAAGAACTTATAGCTATAGCGAAGGATATTGAGAAAGTGCTTAAGAAATCTATTGATGATGCAATATAAAATTTATGGTTAAGTCTGAGATGAAAGATAATTTTAGTGAAGTTCGCATTGTAGATGTTGGGTTAAGGGCTTCCTGGTATATCTACAGTAATATGGATGTAAAAGAAGTATCGGTTTGTAAAAATCTATATTGCTTATATTTATAAGGAGAAAAAATTGAATTATTCAGCTATGTAAGAGGGGAAGAAGTTATACTTGAAATTATTACGAGGTAAGATTATTGTAAACGATAAGGAGCTTTTAAAGAAAATTGTAGGAGTGTGATTTTGTCACTGAACTTTTTCATATAAATGGGTATGCTATATATAGCATACCCATTTATATGTACTGATTGGTACTTGCCTTTACTTCTTATATCAATAATAACAAGGTCTTTATTTTTTTTATAAACTTAGTAGCTTCATTTCCAAAAATGTTTTTTACGTTTTTATTAAACTTAATCATTATTTTAGGATGAAGCATGTATCCTAGTAGAAGAACAGTTATTATGGTTAATAAATTATTAATAGTTTATTTTCTTTTAATTTATATTTTCCGAATTTCCTTTTTTTTACAAGTGAATGCTTTGCATCAATTGCTTATTCAGGTATTATTGGTAAGCTTCTCACTCCAGAGAAATGATGAGAAATTTATGAAACAAAATAATTTTTTAGTGGAATTGCGGCATTGCTCGGGGGTTCTCTTATATAAATATGCTTTAGGATAACAATCCTAAAGCATATTTATTTTGAATAGTGAGAACGATGTTGAGTACAAGAGTACAAACATTATGCATCAAATAGATACCAGTTCTTATTTTTGGTATCTTAAAATTTTTAATGATAATTCAAACTTAAATAAAATATCACTGTTACTTAATGATATTTTCAATAATTCTTCTATCTTATGGTAACGATAAAAAAATGTACTAGAATGAATATTTAGTTTTTCTGAAGTCAATTTTGCATTTCTATTACTTTCTAAATAAATCACTAATGTTTGTAATAATACTGAATTATTGCTTTTATCGATATCTATAAGTTTGTTAATCAATGGATCAATCAATGTGCAGAGTTCAATCTTTTCAATATTATTATCCGTGATTTGCAATATATAAAATAGATAATATTCTACATAGTCTTTGAAGCAAAATAAGAAACCCTTTATGTTTAAATGTTTTGCTAATTTTAAAGCGTAAGTAGCTTGCTTATAAAATTCTTTTGTTTCAAGTATATTTTGAAATATTAAACTAATCCCGGCTTTTAAATTATTGAGATTCAAAAAATCTGTAAATCTTGTTTTTGTGTTTTCTGAGAATACTGCATCATCTTCCTTGCTTATAAGCAGAATGATACTGTCTTCATGATAAGCAGAAATACAATTACCAAATATATTTTTAGTTGTAATAATTAACTGCTTTAATCCAAAATTATGACGGTAATCTTGATATGTCTGGCGAAAAGGTATAACAATTAATAATATGTTTTTATTTAATTTAAAGTATATATTTTTTAGTCTTTCCTTTATATAGGAAAGATTATTGATTGAATTTTTCAACAAATCCATTAGGTAATATTCTTCTTCAAGTCCTGAACTATTTATAAACAAATTATCTTTTTGCATTTGTATAGAAAGAGTTTGTGCTAAAGTATTAGTTAATTCTAAATCTTCTTCAATAAATTCTCTATTTTCTTGTAAAATACATATATATGCTACAGTAATATTATTAACACGAATACCACAAAAAATAAGATTTTTATCAGAAAAGTGAAAAAAAGATGTGCTTGAACTATAAATATTATCTATACATTTATCTTTTTTCATAATATTAACAGTATCAACTAACAGATAAGCCTGATCATTATAAATTTTGATACTAGATGTAATTGGATTAGCAAGATTAGACCGACCAATAATACGATAACTAGTATCTAAAATAAAAATAGGGTTATTTAAATAGGTTTCACATATATTTAAAGTCTTATTAATATCATTATAAGCAGATAAACTATTATAAATATTTAGCTTCTTTACATACAGCTTATATTCTATAAACATAAATTCACAAACTAATCTATAGACTTCTTCTATATTATTTTTAGTCTCAATCTGCCCAAAAGGAATGTTTTCACTAGCTTTATTTACGATAATTAAAATATTTTGTTTATTAATTAGTAAAGATTTAGGAAGTTTTGTTGTCAAATACAAAGTGTTTGGAGAAATCTCCATATTGTCTTCTAAAAATAACACTTCATCAATAATAGTATTTGTATTATGTGTTCCTAATATTTTAATGTTTGGTTTGTTTTTAAGGAAATTTAACAATGTTTTTAATGTAGCCAAAAGATTACCTCCTCTTGGTAATTAGAAAAAATTCTAAAATTATAGGATTAAAACGGAGCAGTTTCATAATTATTTCTGATGAAGCGTGTATTAATTTATGTTAATATTATAAAGGTTCATTGGTTAGTGTAACAAAAAAAACGTGTATTAACAATAATATAGCAATATATATGATATACATAGAGGAGATTTTATTATGACTTTTAAAATAATGGGCGTTACAGCTGGTAGAAAAGATTCAAATTCTGAGATTTTATTAAAAGAAGCACTTTTAGCTTGTGAAAAGCAAGGGTCAGAAATCACTATGATTAATCTAAGAAATTATAACATTATGGAGTGTACAGGATGTACAACGTGTACAAATGGTATGACTATTGGCAAAAACGTTGGATGCATTTTAGACAAGAAGGATGATAAGAAAGCAATTATGGAAGTTATGCTAAATCAAGATGCTGTTATTTTTTCAGCACCTACATATGATTTAATGCCAACTGCAACATTTTTAAAGTTTATGCATAGAAATCTAAGTTATGAATCTGCATTTTTAGAATCCATTGGTGAAATTGAATGTTGATTTACACTTTATCTTATCCTAAGTTTTACAAATTAATTTATCTAGTTAAATCATGGATTTGCACATATATTTATCCGATTTACATAATAATTTAACCGGAATTT
>NZ_JAHLEC010000184.1 GCF_018861705.1 Clostridium psychrophilum
ACTAAATTTACCATTGTTCGTGTTATGCAATGGTCTTTTTGTTATGCAATGAAATTAACAACTACTTTCGCAAATTTACACTTGACTTTAACTAGCTGGTCTATAATCTTTATAATGAAATTTTTTCAAATCTTGCTCATCAGTTACTTTTAATAATTGTTTTATTTCAGCTACATTTTCTTGTTCATAATTACTATTAATATTTTCCGCTGTTATACTAGAAATATCAGATTCCTCAAGTATACTATATTGTAACCAATAGCAAATTCCCTTCGCTCATTATAACCCCCGTTGGTCATGAACGAATTGTAAACACAATTTGTTTTGCTAACCTCCGATGGAATTTGTCTTCAATTATATGGTTGATATATAAAAAATAGGTTTTATACCATATTTACTCTGTTTTATTCTTCTTCTACTTCTTTTCTATACTCATCGGCGAACTCAATATCTTCTACACGGTGTTTCATACTTAAAAGTGTTAATATTTCATGTTCTAAACCAAACTTATTCTTTGCGTCTTCTCTTGATTCTTCATCTTTCCCATAGATAGAATCTAAAACAAGAAGTGACATATAAAGACGGTCACTAAACTCATAAAACCAGTAGCAAGTTCGCCTTCGCCTCACAAATACCCCCGGGGGTCATGAACAATTAAGAAAAACTTGATGTTTTAGGTTGTTGTTTATCTTGTTTGTCTTGTTTGTCTTCTAATAACAATATAGCTTGTACATTTCACTTTAATCTCTGTAAGATGTCACTCTCTTATTAAAAATTGTTAAGTTCCATACCCTTTTAACCTTGAAATAGCAAATTCGATTCGCTCATTAAATATATATCAAATATATTGTACAGTTCTTTTTATTATTACAATGGAAAGTTAATGACGTGAAAGCTCAATTTCAAGTTATGTGTCTCAAAGTTCATAAATGCGGTAGTGTTAAAAATGTACTTAACCTTTTGTAAGAGTTTAAATGATCTTATTACTACATAAAAGACATATCAATTAATATTATCTTGTATGCTTTTTAATCTAATTCAATATTAATGTTGATATACAATGAATATTGACCCCCCCTTTTTCGCTGAATATTGACCCCAGCACTTAAAAATATTATCCTTATAAGTGATTATATTAATTAGCTCATAAGGAGGAATCAGAGTGTAGGTGAAAGACTTGAGGGATTGGCATACAGTTAAAAATATGTATAACAAAGGGGTACCAATAAAACAAATAGCAAGAGAACTCAATATGTCAAAAAATACTGTTAAGAGTTTAATAAAGAAGGATGTGGAGCCTAGATATTTAAGGGCGGTTAGCCCTACTATAATTGATGAATACAAAGATATAATTCGTGAATGGTATTTAGATAAAAATTATAACTTTAATGGTACCAGGATCTATAATGAATTATGCAAATTAAAATATACTGGAACCATAAATCCAATTTATAGATATCTTGGTACCTTAAATGAAGAAAAAGCCCTAATAAGTCGACGGGCTACTGTAAGGTTTGAAACCCCTGCCGGGGATCAGGCACAATTTGATTGGGGAGAATATGTAATGCTTATAGCCGGTAAAAAAATAACAGTATATTGCTTTACCATGATATTATCCTATTCAAGGAAAAAGGCTGCGATTTGTTCATTATCAGCTAATGGAGTATCTATTTATGAAGCTATACAGGACTTATTTATAGAGCTTGGTGGAGTTACAAAAGAGATTGTTATTGATAATCCAAAGGCCCTAGTTATAAGACATAAAAAAGGCGAAGAAGTAGATTATAACGACAGTGCATTAAAGCTATTTACACATCTTAAAACCGAACCAAATGCATGCCTCCCAATGAGGCCTAGGACAAAAGGCAAGATAGAAAAGCCATATCAATATATTGAAGAGCAGTTCATTAAAGGCAGTAGCTTTAAGAGTGTTGATGTACTTAATGTAGAAATTAAGAATTTTATGAGGTCATGGAATAAAAAGATTCATGGTACGACCAAAAGAATACCAGATGAGATGTTTGAAGAAGAAAAGAATAGTTTAACTAGGTTAAGTAAAAAGCTGGTTATTGACACAGAATTAGAGACAAGAACTGTTAGTACAGATTCTTATGTTATGGTAGGTGTTAATAGATATAGTGTTCCAGTCAAATATGTGGATAGAAATGTAAAGATAAGGATAGTTTATGGGTATATTCTTGAAATATATGACTTAGATTTAGTTCTAATCAAAAAGTGGAGTATACTTGATGGAAAGAATAAAACAATCGAAGATAAGAACGATTATAAGGATATTGCAGTAAAAGTTCCTCATTCTATCCCAGAAATCCGGAGGGTTTTTGAAAAAACATTTAAATATGGAAATGAGTTTTATGGACTGGCTTCTAGGGTAACAAAACAGGCCCACTTTCATGCAAGGGAATTTTTAAAATTAAGAGATTTATACGATGTTGCGGATTTAGATATTATCCTCAAACACTGCATAGATAACAATGTTTTAAAAATAGATGATATGAAGTCGTTGATTAAAGAAAAATACTTAGAGTTAATAATCGAACATGAAAAAGCAGGCTTATCGTTGGTTAGGGCAAATAAAAACAAGTATAGCTTAAGTAATGAAAAAGAATTAGTAAGGAACCTTTCTTACTATGGGAAAGGAGAGCAAATTCAAAAGTGAGATGTGAAACTAATGAAATGAGTTCTGAAATAAATCGCTTGCTTAAACAGTTCAAACTGCCTGATATACACGATAGATACGACGAAGAAGTTCAGGCTGCAGTAGAAAATAATATAGGGCATAGAGAATTTTTGTACAAGATTTTAAAGGTTGAAGAGCAAGGTAAAATGGATCGTTTAAGAATAAGGAACATTAAAAATGCTCATTTTGAAGGTCAGAAAACAATTGAAGAATTTGATTTTAATTTTTCCAAAAAAATAAATAAGACAGAAGTTATTGATTTATTTACCCTGAGCTTTATGGATAAAAAAGAAAATATAGTATTTATTGGGCCACCTGGTTTGGGCAAGAGCCATCTTTCAGAAGCAATAGGCATGAAAGCCTGTGAAAAAGGTAAATCAGTACTTTTTGTAAATGCTATTGATTTAATGGACGAGCTATATGGCGCAATACATTTAGGTACTTTGAAACAAAAGTTCGTTAAATTGTCTAAAGTAAATTTATTGATAATTGATGATATAGGGTACCTAAAAATGGATAAAGAAAAAGAGAGCATTTTTTTTCAGTTAATCCGGCAAAGATACGAAAAAAGCTCTCTCATAGTAACAACAAATTTACCATTTAACCAGTGGGATGAGATATTTACCAGCGAATTAGCAGCTACTGCAGTGCTCGATAGGCTTCTTCATCATTCTCACATAATAAGTATAACAGGCGATAGCCATAGAGTAAATAGGTACTTTGAGGAGGCATAAACATTGAAAACCGCGATAACGATAGATTTTGATGAATTTGTTAATGTATTCAATGAAAAAGGTAAAAGTGAAACCCAAATACTCGCAAGAGAAAAGTATAATCTTAGTTTTGTACAGATAAAGCGACGATTGGATAGATATACTGACTATTGTTTTGATCCATCATTGAGGACATATAATCATAAGAAGCAAGATGTTGATTTACACTTTATCTTATCCTAACATTTACAAATTAATTTATCCATTCAAATAACTAAACTGCACATTCATTTATCCAATCTACAAAATAATTTAACCAGACTTT
>NZ_JAHLEC010000185.1 GCF_018861705.1 Clostridium psychrophilum
TTAATCATCTCATATTTCTCTTGAATTTTCCACCTAATTTTCATCTAAAATGTTATCTAAAATGTTATCCACAGCGGTTTCCGCAAGCTGTTTCCTATATAATAAAAAACACCAGTAAAAATATTTTACTGGTGTTTTTTATTTATTTAAAAAATAGATTTTAAATGCTATATTTTTCACAAAGATTTCCAAGCATCATTCACCCAACATAGTTTGAATGTGAAGTAGACAAACTATATTGCTATTCTTCCTCTAGATTTTTTTTATCTAACAAGTAAATCTTATCAGCATATTTAGACTCATCTGAAATCTTTAACTCTGAATTTTTATCCGCTTGTTTAACTTGAGCACCAGATATGTTAGGTTTGACAATACACCCAGCTCCAGCTACGCAACCACCGGGACACGCCATTCCCTCAAGGAGATATCCATCATACTTTCCTTTTGCGGCATCATTACACATATCTCTACATTCTCTCAGCCCATTCGCAGCTTTAATCTTCACTTCTCGCCCTGGATGTTCTTTTTTTATCAAATCAGCTACAGCCTTAGCGACTCCGCCTGCAACAGCAAAACCTCTTCCTGAACCAGTTGCTTCATTACTCAAGCTCTTATCTGTACCAATTATTTCTACTTCTTTGGCTTCTAGCATTCCAGATAATTCCTCATACGTAATTACAAAATCCACTTCACTTTTTACGCTTTTTCTGGAAGCTTCTAATTTTTTCGCGCTACATGGCCCAATAAAAACAATCTTTGCATCTTTATGTTTTTCTCTCACAAGTCGAGCTGCAAAAACCATTGGGGTCAACGTCATTGAAATATTTTCGGCATACTGCGGATATAATTTTTTAGCCATAACAGACCATGAAGGGCAACATGAAGTACCCATAAATGAAAGTTTTTCAGGTACATTTTCTGTAAAGTCTTTTGCCTCCTCAATTGTACAAATATCTGCACCAATCGCAACTTCAACAACATCTTTAAATCCAAGTATAAGCATTGCTCTTTTAAAATCATTAAATCCAACATTTCTACCAAACTGCCCCAAATATGATGGAGCTACAATTGCAATTACTTCTTTATCTTGTTTAATTGCCTGAATCAGTTGAAATATTTGACTTTTATCAGATATTGCTCCAAAAGGACAATTTACCAAACACATTCCACAACTAACACATTTATTATAATCTATTGATGCTCTGCCATATTCATCTGAATCTATTGCATCGACTCCGCATGCCTTGGCACATGGTCGCTCATGTTTTATTATTGCTGAATATGGACATGCTTTAGCACATAAACCACACTTTATACATTTTTTCTGATCAATAAAACTTTTTCCATTAACTATACTAACTGCACCTTTAGGACAAACTTCTACACAAGGGTGTGCTAGGCAACTACGGCACATATTTGTAACTTCATAGCTATTTGTTGGACAAGCATTACAAGCAAATTTTATAATATTTACAAGTGGCGGTTCATAGTATTTCGAAGGTTTTGTTGCACACTCTAATCCTTCTGTAATTGCTCTTGGTTTATCACTTGGTCTTAGATTTAGTCCCATTGCCAAGCGGATTCGCTCACTAACTATTGCTCTTCCAAGGAATGTGTTTTCTCTAAACTTATCCACATCTCCAGGAATGATCTCATATGGAATATTTCCCATTTCTTTTAAATTGTCTTCAAAAGCCATCTTACTTACGGCTGTAAAAACTTTATGTCTAATATCGGCAAGTGTTTTATATTCGAATTTCATTATAACTCCTTTTTATGCTTTAATATTTATAAAAACTGTATACATACATTCCTTAATAAAATATCATATAGCAACAGTTCAGTCAATTTTGCTGTGTGTTTATTTTACTTTATTTGGGATTTTGTATATACTTGGGAAATTACGATGAATTTTTATTAAATCATTTTTCTAACTTCATTCTTTTTTTGAAAAAGAAGACACCCACCATCATGTTCTCCAAGTAACATTCCAGTTTCATTAAGCTTCCTAAATAAGGGTGATTTCAAAGCCTCTTTTAAAGTACAATCTTTTAAATTACAATCAGAATAAGGTGAAAACGGACAAGGTTCTGCTGAACCATCTACATTAATGTGAAAGAAACCTCTACCAGCTGCAAGGCATCCACCCGAATATTTTTCATCGCCAGGAAATGATAGGAAAATAGAATCTTCATATTGATTTCTAAGTTTTTGCTTCTCACATTCCAAGACCTTACGTTCACTGTCAGTCGGTGCCAGTGGCTTTGTTGATTCTGTCACGGGAACGTATTCTACAAAGAGCAACGCCCTACAGCCCTTATTATATAACTTATCAAAAAAAGATTTACTAGTTACAATCATAACATTTTCAGTTGTTACGGTAACAGAAACACCATACAAAATGCCATTTCTTTTAAGTTTGTCCATAACATTCATTAAAATATCATAAGTTCCTTCTCCTCGCCTAACATCTGTCTGGTCCTTGTCACCTTCAATACTAAGCATAGGTAGAAGATTTCTGTTTTTATCAAATAAATTTATATATTCCTCGTTAATCATTGTCCCATTAGTAAATACTGGAAACATAATTTCTTTCACCTCTGCTGCCTTTTCTATAACATCTCTTCTCATTAAAGGCTCTCCACCTGCAAGCAGTATAAATGAAACTCCAAGTTCTTTAGCTTCCTCAAATATTCCTTTCCATCTCTCCCTTGATAATTGCTTATTTTGTAATCCTTCTCCACAGGATTTATTTTCCCTCGCATAACAACCTTTACAAAACAGATTACAACTACTTGTTATACTTGAAATCAAAAAAGGAGGAACATTTTCTCCTTTTTTTTCAAAGTTATCTCGCTTATTTTTTGCTTTTTTACTTGCTAAAGCATATTCTAATACGAAGGTAGTTTCTTTAGGATTTTTAAAAGATGCTTTTACTACTCCCTTTACAATATTCTCTATTCCAGTACTCATGTATTCAGATAAGCTAAAATCATTATTCATTTTTTAAAACCCCTTTTTAAGTTTTTATCAATATTTCCCGAACTTAAAATGCTCTAATAACTTATTATAATTTCATAACCATTTTTTTCATTTATATCTATTTTCTTATATTTATTTTATAAAACTGAATTTTGTACAATCAAATTGTTTACTTATAATGTATATTATTTCAGTTTTATTGTCAATACCTTTAATTTAAATGTCCACCCATCATTATTAACAAGAATCTGTTTCCAATTTATGTTATCATTTTAAAATATATTTCTCATATATTTAGGCTACAATATACGTTTTTCACTGATAAATTTATTTAAAGTGTATTATAATAGTACTAAGGAAATAGAAAATTGACAAAGGAGATTGATGTTATGCCTTGGGGAAATAGGAATGAAAAAATGTTAGTTGCAGTTAAGAGTAATCTTGATGATAATGGATGGGCTAACCCTTTTGAATTGACTTACAACGATGAAGATTTTGAAATAAAAGATCCAGTTAGGAGTATGAAGCTTATTAACAATGCAATCAGATATAAATGCAATATTGACGGAAAAGCAATTGAGTTATTTACTGCAGGTGAAGAATGGTGGATTCTTGTATAGCTTAGAATCAAAATATAAAGAACAAAATCTCCCTACGGTCGAGTAAAAACCCTTATGCCAAGCAAATATGATAATCTCATCGTCCTTTGATTATCATATTTGCATCACATTCTGGGCATAGAACA
>NZ_JAHLEC010000186.1 GCF_018861705.1 Clostridium psychrophilum
TTTTTGCAAAACATAGTAATCCTCCTCTACGTACTGATTTTGATATTATTATATCATAATTACTACGTTTGGAAGTAATTACAAGCTTTTTGTGGGATAATCATAATATTAGTATTTTACTGAATTTCCATATGCATATCGCCAGTTTTTATAGCTTTTGATTTTTTCATTGCACTATAAATAGGTATTATTATAGCTATAGGTAAAATTATACCAGTAAATATATAAATTAAAATTCCTTTTATTCCTCTTGTTGCAAGGATATTAAGTGGTGCAATTAATGAATTAAGCCCAAGCCCTGCAAGTTCATAGGTAGCAGTAAATTTAAATAAAATTGTTGCAATAGGTGCACATATAATTGCGGCTATAAATGGTGGTATTAAAAGTCTTGGATTTTTTATAACATTAGGAAATTGTATTTTTGGTGTTACTAATCCTTGTGCTATATTAGCTCCAGAATCATTTTCCTTAAAAGACATTATTGTAAAACCTACAAACTTAATGGTACATCCTATAAGTGCAGCTCCACTTGATACAGGATCAAGTTTAAGTGCAATTGCAATAGCTACTGATGATGCAGGTGTCATTAATAAAGTGCTCCAACTAAGAGATACTAAGGCTGACCCGATTAATGGAGATATCTTTATTGTATATGCTATTTGAGCGCTAAGCCAATTTAGTGCTGGTGTTACTACAGCTGCAAGACCAAGTCCTGCAACACCACCAACTACAACTGAACATAATGGTATAGCCATCATATCAAGTTTTGTTTTCCCCGCTACTTTTTTTCCTACATATACTGCTATAATTGCTGCAATTACCCCACTTATGGGTTGTCCAGATACGAATGTAAGACCAAGAGGAGTAAAATGAACTGCATTAGCTCCAACTGTTGATGCAATCATAGCACTAAATATAACAAGTGTGTTTCCCTTAAGCTGATAGGCAACCCCAGCTCCAAGAGCAGGTGCAAGCATCGACTTTGCAATTGTTCCTATTCCAACAAATGCTTGCCAATTCATAAACTTTCCTAATGTTTCACAAAAAAGTCCGATTCCAAGCATAACAAGTACTGCATTTGCAATCCCTGCAGCTACTTTGTTAGCCATTTCTCTTATCGATTCTTTATTTTCTACCACATTGGTAGAAAGTTCGGCAGTTTCCATTTGAATCATCTCCTACTAATTTTAAAAATATATTACAAATATGAAAGCACATTTATAGATTGGAACTAGACTAATATTGGGATTATTAGTGTTAATTTATAATATTATGAAATTATGTTTGTGATTATGAATTATACAGAAACAAAATGATTTTGTAAAGTAATTTGGTGTAAAAAAAACAGATTTTTAAAATAATAGTTCATTTAATTAATCAATTAATTATAAATTCATAATACTCAAGTAATTTTATAGTTATATGAATATAGCCCGACTGCTTCGTATCACTATTAATGTTTAGTAATTAATAAATCAATAAATTATTACCTTATTACTTTTTTGATTTATAATGCTCCTTATAAATCATATTTTAACTTTATAGCAACATAGTTTACAGAGGAAAGCCTATACAATCAACAAAAGACTACACTAATAAGTGCAGTCTTAATTGCAAAACATCATAATATTCCTACTCTCTTATTTAGATATAAAAATGTAGATTCTCTATATATGCTATAATATATCCATAATATTTATTGGAGGTTTACATAATAGATATATGCTTTGTTTGATGAATTTAATAATTTATCATCTGTAATTCAAAACATATTTTATGATTTGATTTATGCTGTTGTTAAAAATAGTTCAAATAAAGTTAGTGATTATATTATATTTACAAAATTACAATGAGCCAGGAGGAAGTTTTATGAATATGATTTACGTGGCTATTTTCCTATGTTTTACAGGGTCTTTCCTTTGTTTTATAGCTGTAATTGCTAATAAAAACGATAAAAACAACAAAAAAAACAGTAAGAAGAAAGATTAAAATAGTAATCTACATTTTTACAAAACGTAATAAACAATGTTTACTAAAATAACCTACAATTACATAGAGAGCTACGATGCAATTGTAATTAACTACAAATTAAACTATTTATACTGAGGAGTGATAAACATGAAAAATAATCAACTGTATAAAAATTTTAAATATCTCATACAAGAGAAGAAGGTGATTGTAACTATTATAACCTGTCTCGTTGCAGTTTTTTTAATTTATTATATGGGTTTTCGTGTTGGTAAATTATTGTACTACATTAGCCATATAAATTAATCATCCTAAAATAGGTTTTTGCAACTAATGAAATGTAATTCGTTTTGCTAAATATCTAGCATTTTGGTTTATACTTATATTACGAATTATATTTGTGCAAAATAACTATAAAAAATTAATGTACCACTTTAATACTTTATTATCAATAAAGGAGGATGCAATATGCAACACTTATGTCCAAAATGTAATATTACATTAGCAAAGTGCAGTGTTAAAGTATATCTTTAAAGTTCCTTTTACCCCATTTCTATCATCAAAAGGTATTATTATTGAAGATTTTAAATTTCTGTGGTCATTTTTTAAAGTATCATTATTTATCAATATTTCATTCTTTAATAGAGCGTCTTTTGTTGAATAATTTATTTCTTTATTTTCCACATTGTATAAAGCTTCATCAATTCCGACATATGCAAGCACATGGAGTTTATCAGTTATAGAAAATGCATCTGCATGAATATGCTCTTTTATTATAGTACATATCTTCCTTAAAGCTTCGTTATTTATGTTTCTAAAATAATGCAATGTCTAATGCAAGCTTTGACTGTCTACCCGCTATCATTTCATTCTCATCCTCAACAAATTGCATTAAAAATACAATAAAACCTACGTTTATTTCTCCAAGTATCATTGGTATTGATATTTTTGTAACTATACTTAATCCAAGTGCATATGGTTTTGTTATTGTTAGTATAAGCACCATGGTCAATACTTCACAAGCCATACCAAGTAAAATTCCTGCTAAATATAAATGTTTTCTTTCGATTTTTTTATTTATATATCCCCATGATATTCCAGCCACTATACTTGTTATAAGACATGGTAGCGAGGTTATTCCATGAATATCTATTAAAAATCTATGGCTTCCAGCAACTAGTCCCGTTATTATTCCCACCTCATGTCCAAATAATATACCACTAGAAACTATAGTTATAGTTCTTATATTTACTAAAGATCCATCTACATTAATGCCAGAGTAAGTTTCTAGCATTGCAAAAGCTGAAAATATAGTACATATAACTGCTATATCTTTTTCCCATAATTATACTTTTTAAATATTTCTCTAAATCCTTTTATTCTAGTAACCACATAGCCCTTTCCATGAGCATAGTAACCATGTTAAATGTATACAATATCATAATTAAAATCCTTTCAACTCTATTTAGACTTTTAAGTCTATCATTATCAGATGTGTTATAATTGCTAATAAGATATTTAATTTACTTACTTAATTATACTATTAATGTAGTAAGTTCTAAATAATTTTTGTATAAAAAGTTAAGACCAGTAAGAAAATAAAAGTGTAAATGATATGTTTTGCTAGTATAAAATATATATTATGATTATCCCACAAAAAGCTTGTAATTACTTCCAAACGTAGTAATTATGATATAATAATATCAAAATCAGTACGTAGAGGAGGATTACTATGTTTTGCAAA
>NZ_JAHLEC010000187.1 GCF_018861705.1 Clostridium psychrophilum
AATGTTAAATTTAATTAACATATTCCTTTATCCTTTTTATATTTTAAGGGTTACTTAAATTTGCAAGTTACTTATATTATTAGGATATATTAAACTACACGTCTACATGTACTCATCGTCTCCGTCGCTGTACTCAGCGACAAAGTCGCTGTACTCATCGACTTTGTCGCTGTCATCTTCTCTTTCAATTTTCTCACCTCTTTCACTTAATATTTCTATAAGTATATCTGCAAATATACTTTCTTGATTAAATCCGCTTAAAGAATATTCACTGCCATATATATATAATTCACCTCTACATTTTCTTAAAAGACCATTTACAACAGACATTAAAATTCCATATACATTATTATTTTCTTTCTTTTGCGTATATATATCATCAACATTCCAATTGCTTTTTAAAACAAAAGAATTTGATAATTCCCCTACATTTCTACGACACCACATATTGCTGTTAATATCTGTCCATATCTGAACCTTACTACTTAAATTAGAGGTCAAATAAGTATATGGTGATGTTAATACTATACTATTATCTTTTAATAACATTTCCTGGATTTCGTTCATCGAATAAAATCCACTTCCTTCTCCTCGAATAAACTCTATAAACCTCTCCTCTGATGATTTTCCTTTAAATTGTAATTTATCTAAAGTATTTATGAAACTTTCACAGCTTTCATATAAGCTTATGTAGTCCCCTATATGTTCTTTAACTTTTGGTAGGATTACAAGTACTTTTGAAAATGCATTTCTAAAAAATTCACCAAGCGAACCCTTGTGCTTTATTAAATTAACTTTATAATTTTCTATCCATTGTTTTAACTCATTATATTTACCTACTGCTACATCTCCTACTCTATCTTCAATATCAGCACTAAGATCTTTTAAACCATTCTCACATGCAAAAGGATAAAACAATGAACTTCTAATTACATCTAGCTTTAGCATAAAGGAGAAAAAATTTTTATAATCCTCCTTTGTTAACCTTATACTTTTATAATCATTACACAATACCGCAAGTACTATTAATGGGTGTAAATATTCATTATCTATAAATCTATCTTTTTTTGAAGTCTCAAAAACTGATATACCTAATTTCTTTGCTTTTTTCTGAAGCTCAAATGAAATAATAAAATCATTAAATGGACATATTATAGCTATCTCCTTAGGTATAAGTCCCTCATTTAAGAGTTCTTCAACTTTTAATAATATCTTCTGGACCATTTGAGGTCTTAACTGTGATGACATATCTATAGATGCTGGGACATTTTCATTTATTTTATCTTCCATATATGGAATGTGCGCCCTATTATCTATTACATTAGCAAGACTAATAAAATCATCATTGCAACAAAAATGATTATCTAAAGTAATCTCATTATACTCAACATTTAATTTGCTCTTCAAATAATCAGTATTAGCTCCATAATAACGGTGCAAACCGCCTTTGGGATTGTAGAACAAATATGCCCTGTCTACATTATTAATAATCTTAAATATTAATTCTTGCTCTGCAGGTGAAGCCTCATCTATATCATCTACTATAAGATATTTTATATTATTTATACTGGTATATCTTGAATCATGAAGTAAATAATTATTATATAAATAAAACGATAGTCCATAATCTACAACACCATTACATAATAATTTTGTGATATAGTACCTAGTTACTTCATCTAATTGATTATATGTTTCTTTAATTAAGAAGTCCTTTACCTCTAATGAATTATAAAGCCTAGTTCCTATTTCGTCAAAAGGCACTAATGACAGTGCAGCATTATTAATGTTAGAAATCAAATCTGATGCTATTTTTGAAGAAGTTGATGTTATGTCTTGAAAGTATCCTTTAGATTTTCTGAAATACTCTACTAAGGATTTCATAGCATAGTTTGTCGCATCAAAAGATGCGAACTCAGGCTTTAATATATTGATTTTTATTTCCTTGCAACCATCTACTACATAAGGCCAATAGAGTGATAGTTCTCTCCTAATAAATCCATAGTAAGAACTTTTTCTAATCTCACAAGCAGTATCAAAAATCATATCTTTTGTCCATCTTATATTTTGATATTTATTCATAAATAAACATAATACATTTGGACTTTTAATGTTTTCATTTTCTATCATATTTCTATATTTCGAAACTGCAAGAGTTGTTTTGCCACTTGCTGAATTTCCTTTAACTAAGATACATTTTTCACTGAATTTATTTTCATTCAATTTATTGTAGGCTTCTGTATAGTTCATAATATCAACTCCATGTAATTCATGATTTTTATTTTTCCCTATTATATAAATAGCCTTTATTTCATATTTTCTACACTTACGATACAACTTGTATGAATATACTATCATTATTTTACATGCCCCTATATATTATTACAAATATTTTCATGTATATAATTATTTTGTTAATCCAAATTGTTGTTGACTAATATCATTAAAAAATCACAAAAAATAACACTAACATTTTAATTATGTCAGTGCTTTTATAAAACTACTCAAAATGTGTCCTATACTGTTTTTTATAGTAAGACGTCATATTCGATTAATTTTTTTCTTAAATCTTTTGAATTTATATAAAGTATTGTTTTAAAGCTTAACATTCTAGCACTTTCAATATTTTCAATTGTATCATCTATAAAAATTGATTCTTTGGGATTGATTTTATATTTTTTAATTAACTTGTCATAAATATCTTTATCAGGTTTTATAAGTTTTTCCTTATATGAAATAATACCACCATCAAAATATTTAAAAAATTCATATCGTTTAGTAACATCTTCATATGCTAACAAATGAAAATTGGATAAAACATAAAGTCTATATCCTTTGTGTTTTAGTTTCTTTAAAACTTCTACAGTATCTTCAATAGGTGTAAGTAATTGATACCAATTGTGCATTACTAGCTTTATTAACTCAGTATTTTCTGCGCTTCTATTACATATTTCATTTATAGCCTCTTTTTCAGTGATCATTCCCCTATCAAGCATAAGCCATTCTTTGCTGGTAAATATTTTTTCATAAATTTCTTGAACTTTTGTTTTGTCGGAAATCTGTGTGTGAAGATATATTACTGGCTTAAAATTTAATAATACATTTCCTAAATCAAAAACAATATTTTTGATCATATTTTATATCCCCTTTATGTGTATCTTTATAAATATATTTTATTAAGGTGCTTATATAAAAACTTAAAGTTCAATACAGATATTTAAATGAAAAAAAAGCCTTTCAGCTTCTAATTGTTAAATCATGTCCAGTGCTGTATTTGTCAGTTTCCAATAAGCGATGCTTTATAAACTTATTGCTTCTTTATTTTTTACAAATCTTTAATGCATCAAAAGCATTATTTTTTTCGAATATAAATGTAGCCGCATAACCATCACGTCCTATTACATTCTCATTACCTTCTTTGAGTACAATACTATTGTTCTCATCCGTATATCCTAATTCGAAATCATCTAATAAACCTAATAGTTTTTGTTTATCTGTCATTTTTTACACCCCTTACCGTTATCTATTAGTACTCTCGGAAACTCTCAAGCCATTGCTAATTCTAGGTTCATTTTTATGCATATATCAACTTCACCCCAGAATTTCTTCGAGCTTTCTATATTGAGGATAGCATAG
>NZ_JAHLEC010000188.1 GCF_018861705.1 Clostridium psychrophilum
GAAATTTTCATATTAATTTACAATATTTTCAAGAGGCATAGCCTAAAATTTGAAATAGCTTAACTCCTACCGGAGAAAATATAGCTTTTTGTGGCTTAATCATAATATATAATATATAACAGTAAATAATACTAATATAACATATCATATAATTAAAAAAAACAAAAAGTGTAGTTTAATTTCTAGGCTTTTTTTATTTGACTTCATATAGAACTTATATTCTATTCTTGTATGAAAATAATTCAGGAGTCTTGTTGTAATTACAAGATAATGTTGTAAGGTTGTCTCTAGTATAATAAATAAATCATGAGGGAATAATCTTAAAGCAACTAATACGTTGAAGGGAATGATGACCTCATGATGTTTAATAAAGTAGAGGTAAGTGGAGTAAATACTTCAAAGTTACCTAAATTAAAAGAAAAGGAAATCAAAGAGTTACTACATAGAATACAAAATGGCGAGTCAGAGTGTAAAGAAGAATTAATCGAAGGAAACTTAAGATTGGTTTTAAGTGTGATAAAGCGATTCAATAGCAGAGGAGAAAATGTAGATGATTTATTTCAAGTAGGCTGTATTGGGTTAATGAAGTCCATTGATAATTTTAATTTAAGCTTAAATGTTAGATTTTCAACATATGCAGTTCCTATGATTATTGGGGAAATAAGAAGATATCTAAGAGACAATAATTCTATAAGAGTTAGCAGGTCTTTAAGGGATATTGCGTATAAATCGTTACAAGTTAAAGATAAATGGGTGAAAGAGTACGATAAAGAGCCTTCTGTGACTGATATAGCAAAAGAATTAGAATTACCAAGAGAAGATGTGGTATTTGCACTAGATGCTATACAATCTCCCATATCGTTATTTCAACCAATTTACCATGATGACGGAGATGAAGTTTATGTAATGGATCAAATTAGAGACACTAAAAACTTAGATGATAGTTGGATTGAAAATATATCAATTAAAGAGGGAATGAAGAAATTAAAGGATAGGGAAAAATTAATTCTAAATATGAGGTTTTTCGATGGGAAAACTCAGATGGAAGTGGCTGATGAAGTAGGTATATCCCAAGCGCAAGTTTCAAGAGTGGAAAAAAATGCGTTAAAACACATGAAAAAGTATGTATAAGGTCCTTGTATTTGTCAAGTGAAAACTGGTTCTCCCCCAATTTTGGTGAAATTAATATGCATTATAATAAAGTCAAATTTACTATCCAATGTTTTGCAAATTTATTAGTAATTATTACAAAAAAAATTGATTATTCAGTAGCGAATATTCCATATAAGTCACAATTATATGGAGGGTATAGAAATGGACTTAAATTCATTTTTTCCAGCTGAATATGTAATTAGTGAATTAGATACTTTTTAAAATAATATTATGCTAAAAATTATGAGTACTAAAAAATCATGTAAATGTCCAATTTGTGATACTGAGTCATCAAAGGTTCATAGTCTTTATAATCGGTTTATACTTGATTTAAGTATTATAGATAAAAGCTTAAGCATTTATTTAACATCAAGAAAATTTGTCTGTATAAACAAATTATTCCATAGAATTATATTTACGGAGAGATATCAGACTTTAATAATACCCTATGCTAGAAGAACACATAGATTAAATGAAAGTCTTAAGAAACTTGCTTTCTCAATGAGTAGTGAGGCTGCTTCAAGGATGTCCAAATATACGTTAGTGCCTTTAAGTGCTAATACATTTTTGAGGATAATAAGAAGTGAATCTATTATAATTAATTCCGAATATGAGAATATCGCCATAGATGATTTTGTATTTCATAAAGGGATAACTTATGGAACAATTATATGTGATTTAGATACCCATAAACCAGTTGATCTTTTAGAAGATAGGACGAAGAATACTCTTTCTGATTGGCTTAAAAGTCACATAGATATTAAAATAGTGACAAGAGATAGATCCAATGCCTATTCAAAGGCAATAGATGATACGCTACCACCATCAGCAATACAAATTGCAGATAAGTTTCATTTGCTCAAAAACATGAGCAATAACTTAACAGAAATTTTGAAATCAAAATATACTGTAGGAGTTACTATTGAAAATATTACGTGTATTAACAATTTCTCAGTTGAGCCCATAAAGCCAACTACTAAATATGAGATTGAAAGAGAAGCTCTAAAAGTAGGAAAAATGAAGATAATAAATAAAACTAAGAAGTTTCACAAAGATGGAGTAACATTAAAAAATATTATGAAAATAGTAGGGATAAGTAAAAAAACTGTATATAGATATTTGAATAGGATGGAAGCTCCATATAGCGCAGTAAAGTATAGGTGGAGCTGTTTAGATGAATATATTGCAGAAATAGAGTCAGCCTTTCTAGCTAAGATTAAAGCAAAAGACATATTAACATTAATAAAAGAAAAAGGATATATAGGTTCTGATAGCCTTTTAGGAATGCATTTATCCAAAATCAAAAAACAACTTAATAACATTAATTATAGTAATATTGTTAATAAAAAGCTATATAAAAGAGAAAAAATTGCAAAGCTGTTTTGGAAACATTATGATCAACTAAATATCGATGATAAAGATTCTCTAAATAATATAATTAGTATTTCGATGGATCTAAGTAAGATATATCAATCAGTTCAAAGCTATAGATCTATATTTGATCAAAAATCTATTGAGTCTTTGTAAATATGGATCAAGAACAATATTTGTATAGAGATTCCAGCTCTAAGTAAATTTGCAAAAACGCTTAAGAGAGATTTTGATGCAGTTTCAAATTCACTCTTATATAATTATACAAATGGGCTATTAGAGGGACAAGTTAATAGGCTAAAAACAATTAAACGAATGATGTATGGAAGAGCAAACTTCGACCTATTAAGGCAGAGGGTTCTTTACCAATTTTGAACTTAAATTTTTTTGATTTAAAATTAGTAAAGAACATACAGTTTTTTCACCAAAATTGGGGGAGAACCACTTTTAGATTAACATATACAACATAAAGACTGTTCAAGCTATATTCAGAGAAAAAATAACAGAAACCGATGCTAAATCACTGTTAACCGATGCTAGAGGCAATGTTAATCTCATCAAAGAAAAGTATGACCTACCTAGAAAATTAGATATTAGTAATGTTGTTGGTTGGGTTCGTGATGCTATCAAAGGTGATTACAAAGCACCAAAGGGTAAAGCTAATATTGTTGGTTCGTTCAATGACTATGAGCAGAGAAAGTATGATTTCGGCAAGTTAGAAGATAAATTATTAGATAAGGATGTTAGCAAAACTATTGAGGAATATAGTATTAGTTGGGAAGAAAAGTTAGTTGAATACAAAGCAACGAAGCCTTCAATATAATTTATTTTCAAGTCATCAATCTTGTCTATTCTCCACCAGGTATCTTCAAACAATTTGAGATTGCTGTTGTCATGTATTTAATTAGAGAGTAGCTGTAGACTTGTAGTTTAATATATCCTGATAATATAAGTGATTTGCAAATTTAAGTAACCTTTAAAATATAAAAAGGATAAATGAATGTGTTAATTAAATTTAACATTCCTT
>NZ_JAHLEC010000189.1 GCF_018861705.1 Clostridium psychrophilum
CTTTATTCAATTTCCAAAACTTTGGATAATTATCTTCAAATATTTGTTTTATAGTAATCTTATTTTTTCTCATGATTTAATCATCTCATATTTCTCTTGAATTTTCCACCTGATTTTCATCTAAAATGTTATCTAAAATGTTATCCACAGCGGTTTCCGCAAGCTGTTTCCTATATAATAAAAAAATCGCCTTCCGGCGACACCTTAAACATACCCTTAAATAATACTTATTTTTTATGTGAAATTAAAAGAGGATTGTTTATTTTCTTCTGTTTAGCCAAACTAATCTGATATTCTATCAACTTGTTTTGTGAATCAATTATTTTATACTTATAAGATTGAAGCTTAAATTTCATCTCTTTATTTTGAATTTTTACTTTTCTGTTTTCTTCACTACAAGTTTTACTAGTCTCCTGAAGTGCTTCTAATTGTTGTTGCATATCTATATTTTCTTGCTCTAAGGTTTTTACATATTTAGTTTTTTCTACATTTTTACACTTAATAGTCAATTCTTGATTATAATCTTCCAAGTGACTTAACTGTTTTTTTAAGCTCTCTAATTGCTCTATCAAATCCTTATCATGTTTTTCTAAAGATTCGCCTTTGCCTTTAAGTTCTTTACAAAGAGACGTGCTTTTAAACATATCATCACCTAAATTTATAGCAGTTAAAATTGCTGCTGCAGAGGTGCTAAGTTTTTCATTATTATCCATTATATTCTTTATTTTTTTATCGACATAACTACCTACCATGTGTAAATATTCTTCTCTTTCGTCACCTTTTAGGTTATATTCAATGCCATTTATTTTTATTGTTACAACGTTCATCTAAAACACCCTCTTAGACAGATTAGTTAAACCTATTGTATCACAATATAAGCTACATTAAAACCAAAATTTTGAAATTAACACATCAATTGAAACAATTAATGTGTTATTTATCATTCTTTAAGATGACAATCTTTTTTTAAACTCCCTTATTGATAAGGGAGTTTAAATTTATCAATATTATCTAAGTTGTGCACCTAATTTATGTTCTAAAGTTCTTAAAATCCTGTCGTGCACTTTATTTACTTCCTCATCTGTTAGTGTCTTATCAGCTCTTCTATATACTATAGCATAGGCTATACTTTTCTTTCCTTCAGCTATTTGTTTACCCTTATACACATCAAATAACTTAGTACTCTCTAAGATATTTCCGCCCTTAGATACAATGACATCCTCAATATCCTGAACCAAAACAGATTCATCAACTATTAATGCGATATCTCTTGTTACAGCTGGAAATTTTGGTAATGCTTTATACTTTTTATTTAAATCAGCATGTTTATATAATATATCTAAATTTAGTTCTGCTATAAAACATCTTGGCTCAACCCCATAGTTCTCCGATACATTAGGATGTATTTCTCCGACTACACCTGTAAATTCTCTCTTTACATATAAATTTGAAGTTTTTCCAGGATGATAAGTTGGATTCTCGCTTTCTCTTTTAAAGGCTACATTTTTTGTTCCTAAAACGGTTAGTACGTTTTCCACTACACCTTTCAAGTCCAAATAATCAACATTTCCATACATTCCTATAGTTAATATGTTTCTCTCCTCTGGAAGCTTCTGCACATCTTCATTAGGTATATAAACCTTACCTATTTCAAATAGCCTAACCTCTTCATTATTTCTCGAATAATTTCTTGATAGACTATCCATCATAGATGCTATAGTTGTTGTTCTCATTATACTATAATCTTCACCTAAAGGATTTTTTATAGTAACTACCTTTCTTAATTCACTGCCTTCTGGAACTAGTATCTTATTGAAGATTTTAGGACTCACAAATGAATAACTTATAGATTGATTAAGTGAGCTTCCAATTAAAGATAAAATTACTTTGTCTTCTAATATTTGTTTTTCGCTTTTTCCACTCCGAAGTGTTTCACAAGTTGGAATAGTTGATGGTATATTATCATACCCATACATTCTAGCTACTTCCTCAGCAACATCTTCTCTAATATTAATATCCGATCTGAATGTAGGTACCTGTATAATTAAAAAATCACCTATTATCTCTGTAGCAAGTTCAATTCTATCAAGGTACGTTTTCATGTCCCTTCTAGATATATCAGTTCCTAAAAACTTGTTAATCCATGTTGCATTCACTTCTAAACTATGAGATTCAAGTTTTATTGGATATACATCTACGCACCCTTTCATTATGTCCCCTGCACCTAATTCTTGTACTAAATGACAAGCTCTATCTATTGCCATTTGAGCCAGATTAGGGTCTAGATCTTTTTCAAACTTTGAAGCTGCATCAGTCCTTAATGATAATTTTTTAGTGGCAAGTCTTATATTAACTCCATCAAAGTTTGCACCTTCAAATATTATGTTTGTGCTATCTTCCTTTATTTCAGAATTGAGGCCTCCCATTATACCTGCAAGCCCTATAGTTCTATCTCCATCTTTTATACATAAGATACTGTCGTCTAACTCTCTCTCCATTTCATCTAATGTAGTGAATTTTTCTAATTTTTTTGCTCTTTCAACTACTATTTTATTAGTAGTAATTTGTCTAGCATCAAATGCATGCATAGGTTGACCAAGCTCAATCATAACAAAATTTGTAATATCCACGATGTTATTAATAGGTCTAATCTCCGCCTCTAAAAGTCTCTCCTGCATCCATTGTGGTGAAGGCGCTATTTTCACATTTTTTATACCTTTTAACATATATCTTTTACAAAGTGGATCATTAATTTCGACGTTGTAAATATCTTCAACATTATCATCAACTGTAGCTTTATAATCTAGTGCTGGTTTTCTATACTCAGTATCTAAAGTTGCTGCAGTTTCTCTTGCAATTCCCAAAATGCTAAGACAATCTGCTCTGTTTGAAGTTATCTCAAAATCAATTAAAACGCTTTGTAGCTTTAGAGTTTCTTTTATATCTTGACCAATGATTGTGTCACTTGGAAGTATCATTAATCCATAAACTGGTTTATCTCCTGCAATTCCTAGTTCTTCCTCAGAACAAAACATACCATTTGATAATATGCCACGAAGTTTACCTTTTTTAATCTTTAATCCCCCATGCAAACTTGATCCATGAAGTGCTACTGGTACAATATCTCCCTCTTTCATATTAGTTGCTGCCGTAACAATCTGTGTTGGTACACTTAGTCCTATATCTACCTGACATACAACTAATTTATCAGCATCTGGATGTTTAACAATTTCTATTATTTTTCCTGTAACAACATTGTTAATTTCAGCACCTGATATTATTACCTCTTCTACCTTTGAACCTGACATAGTTAACCTATCGCCTAGTTCCTTTGGTGGAATGTTTATATCTACATAATCTTTAAGCCATTTAACTGGAACTTTCATAATACATCCTCCTTGTATAATCTAATTATAAGTTTGATAAGAAACCTTCTTTAAATAATACGAATGATTTCTTACTTATCTTTATTAATGTTAATGTTTATTTTTATTCATTTCTA
>NZ_JAHLEC010000190.1 GCF_018861705.1 Clostridium psychrophilum
ATAATTACTAAATTTACCATTGTTCGTGTTATGCAATGGTCTTTTTGTTATGCAATGAAATTAACAACTACTTTCGCAAATTTACACTTGACTTTAACTAGCTGGTCTATTTATCTTTGTTTTCATAAACCTGCGTATTATTCATTCCATGAATCTAGCAATAAATAATTACCTTTCGAATTTTTCAATAAAACTTCACCCATTGGTGCAATATTCTCAATATCCACATGAACCGGATGTTCTGGACTAACTTTGCTAAGCTCTTGCCATGTTGTATGTCCGCTATTCCTAAGTTTTAGATAAAGTATCCCATTACCAAACACACCATAATCACCAAATAATCTATCAGCATGTCGTTGAATTGTTTGTACCACTACGCCAGCTGGGTTTACTAGCTTCACAGGTCCTGTGCAGCGACAAGTTGACCATTCTAATTGATAAGAAATTGTCATTCTCGGTTGAATAATTTGCTTGGGACTTAGAATTTCCGCTTCTAAATAGTGATAACCGCTAGAACCCCAATCAACACCTTGCAGAACACCAGCACCATTGGTCCAGCATTCTAAACTACAACCACCATCTGGAAAGTCTTGTTGCTGTGCAAAAGGAGCAGCATATTCCAGTACGCATGTATCGCCAGTTTCGCCATTAAAATATGCTAGCCATCCTTGTTTTTGTTTAAAACCTAATTTCCCGACCAGATTCTGATAATGAATTTGTACAAGTGATTGTTCCATCTGATAATCCCATTGCGGATTATCAGTATCACCATATAAAATCTGATAACCTGTATTCGTTGGGATAGTCACATATATTTGCTGATTCCAGCCTGATTTAGATTCACAGTTCAACTGCATGTTTTCCCAAATTGACCAAGTTATTGGTGTACACGATATATTTTCAAATTCAGTTATTAATTTCACCCGACTTGTTTCGGCTTCTAAATAATAATTTTTTCGAATTTGAATGCCAGTTTTACCTTCATCACTGGGACTAATAAAGCTTAAATGTAATTGCTGTTGCAGATTGTTTATACTGAGTAAGTGATACTCACCAGAGTCAAGTACTGGATCTGGTGGGCCCGGCCATTGTTGATTATTTTTCCAGACTTGTGGTGCGACCCAGATCTTTTCTCCACCATAATTTTTCCAAGCTGCTTGAGTAGCATCTCCTAAACGTTCAGTATAAGAAAATGATTTACCAGTTAGCGATTGGTTTTGCCAAAGCAGTTTCTGCCCTGGCAAACCATATTGAAGTGTGCGTGCGCCAATCGCCGGTACGATTAACAATTCGACTACACCATTACTAACTTGATAACACTTAGCCCATGAACCAATTGTTGACGTTTGAATTCGAAATGGCTTCTTCATCACAAATCCTCCTAATAGATTACAATTATTTACTTAACAAAATGTTGGTGTCGTAAAATGCCTTGATGATGATTGGTTTGTTTGATCGCCTTATTAAACATCACTTGAGCTTTTTCGCTTTCACCTAGCCCCAAATACCCTAATGCAATTAGATAATAACAATGAACATTATTTTTAACTTGATAATCTTCATCAAACAGTAATGTATCTGGCAAAGAGACTGCAAAGTAGTCCATCTTAAACTGTTTAAATAAATGCTGCTTACCAAATTCGATTAACTGATAGTATTTAGCTTTAGCCTTATCTGGTTGTCCTAATTGTTCCAATGCCAATCCTTGATAAAAAATAGTATCTGCAGGTTGATCGTTGTAGTACATCATATCCGTCGGCTGGCTTAAACCAATTTCGGCTTGCTTAAAGTAAGATACTGCATTGTCCTCATCTTGTAACCCACGGTAGGCTACACCTAGATAAAAATTAGTGATATTATCTTGTGAAATAATTAATTTTCCTTCACCTAAATTACGAGGATACTCTAAAGAAGCAGTTAATTTTTCAATGGCATCCCTATATTGACTAGCTTCGATATCCTGTTTAGCTAATTCAATTAACGCGAAAACATATTGACTACTGACCTTGCCTTCGCCACCTTCCCAAGGATGGAACTTATGAACCATAATCAGTTCATACGCTTTTTGGTAATGACCAAGTTCATTTAGCAAGGTAATGTATTCGATATAGCTATCATCACGTGATTTAACCAGGTCTAAATGAGCATGGAGAAAATCAAAACGTACTTGTAATGGCCGATTTAATTTTTCATATAAAGTTGCTAATTCATACATCACACGTCCATCTTGCTGATTTAGCTGATAGGCTTTCTCCAAACTCCTTAGTGCTTTTTTAGCATCATTTTGTTTGTTATAATATGCAATAGCTAAATTACGATACGCAGTTGGAAAATCTGGCAACATTTTAGTACAGTGCTCCCAACATTGAATAGCTTGTTTATAAACTCGTTTGTCATACCAAAGATTACCTAAATAATAGCTAGCTAAACCATCCTTTGGATTGAGTTGTTGAACTTTTTGTAAGACCAGAATATCCAATAATTTATTAGGAAAAACGTAATCTGGTGCAACTTGACTCCCAATTTTAGCGTAAGCTTGTGCTGCAGTTTGATTATTCATTTTGGTTGCCGCATATGCTTGATAGTAGGCTTGCATAGGATTTTGAACTGTTGATAATGACAAAATTGCGTCTGCATCCTTATAACAGCCATAATCCAAATAATCACCAACTAGAACTAATAGATTATTGAATTTACTATTAAGTGCTTGCTCTAATATTTGTTTATTTTCAGCCGTTTGATCTAGTTGATATAATTCAAAGTAACTACCAGAATCAGCTATATCAATAGCCAAATTTTCGATAAGTAATTGCTTAGCTTCTTGCCTTTTACCTGAACGTCTTAATAAATTTGCCTTTAATACACGAGCCTTAAGATTATGCCAATTATTAACTAAGCAGCGATCAATGAAAGTTATTGCTTGTGCGACATCCTCGCGTTTGCTGGAAATAGCCGCTAGCCAATAAAATGCCGATGACTGAGTTTCAAATGACCAAGTTGCTTTATAAAAGGCATCAAAAGCTTCTTTCTGTTTTTCTTGGCGAAATAAACTTAAACCAAGATGATAGTAAGCAGCACCTGAATATGGATTAGGATTTTTTAAAGTCTGTTTCTTAACCGCTTTTCTAAAATAACTTTCACTTGTAGCAAATTGTCCCTGCCTAAACAGTAATAAACCATACGCATCATTCAAACGGTAGTCAGTTGGATCACGTCGTAATCCCTCCAAGTAATAATCACTTGGCTGGTAGGTAGCATGTCGATATTGCTCTAGGTGTAATCCAGCAAGATACAACTCATCATTAGTCTGTAATTTTTGAGGCTCTGGTATTGCTTTTGCCGGTTCTGGTATTTTTTCTATTTTTTCAGTTTCTTGTTATATAGGAAACAGCTTGCGGAAACCGCTGTGGATAACATTTTAGATAACATTTTAGATGAAAATTAGGTGGAAAATTCAAGAGAAATATGAGATGATTAAAT
>NZ_JAHLEC010000191.1 GCF_018861705.1 Clostridium psychrophilum
ATGTTAAATTTAATTAACACATTCATTTATCCTTTTTATATTTTAAAGGTTACTTAAATTTGCAAATCACTTATATTATCAGGATATATTAAACTACAAGTCTACAACTAATTTGAATAGGAAATGTGATTATTGGTATATTGACACAGCTATTAATTTAGATATTATTTTAGCTCAATTATAATTCTCAGTTAATATTATAGTACGCTGAGAGCAACAGTTTGTGCATCTTAAGAAGCAAAAACAAGTAACATTTTAGTGGGTGAATCAAATAGTTCGCCGTAGAAAAAGATCTTAAATATTTCATACGACAAAAATTTTACAAATCATCGGTAAACTAGTGTTACTAATCCATGTATCGTAATTGTGCCGCCAAAGAAAATATTAGCATTAATTAAATCAAATGGAATTAATGCAGATGATTATGTAATGAAATGGAGAATTTGCGATAGTGAATTGGCTACATAGCTTAAAATGCTACATTGAGTTGATATTAGTGATAAAAATGGGGGAGGGTATAAATCGTCACGACTTTATGAAGAATATTAATAATTTTTGTTATATGAATTATATGTTCTAACATTGCAAGTCTGTAAAACAAGCAATATAGCCATTCTTAATAATGGATAAATGAATCAAATCGCCAATTGTTTATGTTAGTAATGGTATGAGAAGGCTTTGCATTTTTCTACTAAGTATTTACCATTAATTACTATTTATGTAATATCAAAGGAGAAACATGTTAAGGAAAAAATACATTTTGTAATGAAAAAAATTTTTCTATTCTTAATTTTTTTGGATATAAGTTCACGCCTCGTTATAATGATGTTTACAGTAAAATTAGTAAATCCCTGTATGGATTTAATCAGCCTAGCTACTATGACGATGTGTTGGTAATACCTGTTAGAAAATAACTCTGATCTTATTGTGGAAGAATTGTGTGAAAAGCTTTATTTCAACCCCCAAATAGGGAGGAAACAGAAATAAAACAATATCAACTGTAACGGCATTTTTAATACTTGCGAGGGTAGTGAGTTTGTCAGGATGGGACTACAAGTTAGGCAACTCCATCAGAACAGACAAAACATGAATACTTTGTACTTGCACCTCAATATGATAGTCCAACTGTTAATGATAATTCTGAAACAACAAATGATTTAGATGCTGCGGTAAATTTGATGAATTCTTTAGAAAGTCAATAAAATAAATATGGAATAGTAAGGGGCTTAAAAAATCGGCTGCTTTTTTTATTTTACAATGTAATGATATGGGGCTACAAGGCATATCAGATTTAAGATAGATGTTAATATTTAGTGGTAAATACATCAAAAGGTGTAATTTGAAATATTTATAAAAATTTCTGAATGAAAAGCCTAGTTTAAAAGGCTGTAACTAGAATATATTATAATAATAGGGGCAAGGGTTATGAATGCTCTAATGGAATTTATATTAGACATGCTAATTGAACTGGTGACTGTAAAAAAAACAAAAGTAAGTTAATAGAAAGTATAAATAGTACTAAAGGATATAATAAAAACAATTATTTTGATAAAGTAGTAAATAAAACGTGAGCTTTTTCCTGATGATAAAATAAATTATTATATAATTACTTATGTTTATTGTTGCTTCCTCTTTTTGAAAATACATTGGTTCTAAGACATAATGTATTTATCTTATGAACTTACTTGAGTATTTTATGGTTTCGTTATTATTATTTGTAATTTTTCACAATAAACTAATATAAAACCATTCAATATAATAAAAGTTATATTGAATGGTTTTGTTTTTACATCAAATCATGTATTTCTAATGATTTTACATGCGATTTTGCAATAATATATGGTATACTATTATTGTAAACATTATGTTTACATAATTAAGTGCCTGTATACATGTGTTTACCAACGTATACGTTGTATACAAAATGATCATACAATAAGTTTTATATTAATATATAAAATATTACTGGTAATACATATCAATAATGTTATTAGAAAATCATTTGTTGTAGATAGGATAAATTCTATAATTTTTGTAATAGTGTTATATTATAAATAAGATTTAGTTTTAATAATAGTAAAAATATATTACAATATTGGTAGAGAAAAATAGATTTGGAGAGTGAGTAAGTTATGGATGCAATATTAAGTGTAAGGATAAGTGATGAGTTAAAACAAAAATTTAATGAATTAGCTCAAAGCGAGGGGATAAACAATAAAGAACTGATGGAACAAGTAGTTAAATACTATGAATTAAATAGAACTAGGGAAATAGACAGCAATATGTCTGAAGATATAAAAGAACTACAAACAATAACTACTAGAATGGCAGATATATATATAAACATAGTCGAACGAAACAATATCAAAACCTTGGAAGTTAGAAATGTACATAGAAATGAGTTAGTAGATAAAGATAAGGAATTTGAAAAACTGAAAGAGGAAATTTCTTTATTAAAAGAAGAAAATAAAAAAATAATTATACTGCAAAAAGAGCAATCCAATGCAAATCATGCAAGTAAAGAATTAAAAGAAAGTATTGACAGTTTAAAAGCTCTTAATAATATGCAAGGTGAAAAGATATTAGAATTAAAAAATGACACTGAAAAATATATTAAGTACAAAGATGAAAATTTAAAAATTAAAACGGATATTGATAAATTAACAAACAAGAATATGCAACTTAACAATCTGTTAGTAAATCAAAATGAAAAGAATGATAAATTAGTAAAAAATATAGATGAGTTAGATAAATCAAATAAAAATAAAATAAATGAGCTTCAAATGAATGCTAAACAAGATATTGAAATGCAAAAAGAAAGAAGTAGTTTCGAAGCTGATAAAGTGCTTCTAAATTTAAGAGAACAACAACAATTAAAATTGCAGGAAATTCAAGAAACTTTTAATGATAGAATTAATAAACTGTTTAAAGAAAAAGAAAATGAAGCAGAAAAATTTAGAAATACACTTTTAAGAATAGATAAACTTGGAACTAAAGATATTGCTATTGAAAAGAAATAGGGCACCTTTGTATTATATCCATCTAACTACAGCAAAGTCATAAGACAAATTTTTTATTGATTATATTTATAAATATATAATGGTTACATAAAATTATTGTGTATTATCATAAAAATTTATAAACAATGGGATTAAACAAGTTGGAATGGAATTATAGCTAAAAGTGGTACATATTCAACTTCTAATGCAAATCACCATAACAAAATAGATAGTAATGTAATAAGTGGTTATCAATACGGAGTTCATCCATATGCCCTAGCAACTTGCTAATAATTGCAAAATAACAAAAATAACCTTTAATCTATATTATGATTATCCCACAAAAAGCTTGTAATTACTTCCAAACGTAGTAATTATGATATAATAATATCAAAATCAGTACGTAGAGGAGGATTACTATGTTTTGCAAAAAT
>NZ_JAHLEC010000192.1 GCF_018861705.1 Clostridium psychrophilum
GATGTGCTTCTTCCATGGTCCAAGGATTTACCGAATAGCTGCAGAAAGCCGCTAAAGAAATAATATCATAGCTCATACCTTACGTTAAGGTGTGGGCTATTTGACGCTTACCTACATTTAAATACAAAAGCCTCTATCCTCGTATTTGGTAAATGCTTTGTTTTAGGATGAGTATTAAAGTCTAGATAAGGATTTTTACCTTTTTTCCTAGCTTTTATTAAAAAGTCCGCGGAGCTTGTGGTGGTGTTCTTTAATATGAATATTTTTTCACACTCATTTTCCATCGCAGCGTATAAATCATGCCCTGTATATTTTAAAAAATCCTTTAAAGTGTCCTCTTGTGTGTGGAGTTCAGTATTTATAAGAACAAACTGGAGATCACCAACAATACCATGAAGCTCCAGCTTTACACGGTTTTCTTTGATTTTTTTAGCTTCAATTTTTAATAATTCATCATCGTTTAAAAAATTTTTATTTGTTAAAGATTTTTCTTTATGAGCTAAATGCATATTCCACAAATTTGGTATAATCATATTTTCCAGGTTAATCATCTCCCTAAGTTAATACATTATTATTAATTGAATAACCGCGTATTCAATTGACTATAAAGTTTGGCCATCATATATTTACAGGAATTCCCTAACCTTTTGAGAAACTTATATCTATCACAGTTAAAACTAAAAAGATATAGGCATAAAACTATTGAACTACGAAAAACTATCTGTAAAAATAATCTCAAGTATACATAATATTTAATATATATGCTGGATAACTAAATTTATAACGCATTTGCACATTAATTTCACTTTCCCTCTTATCAATATTTTAATAAAATTAATAGCTTACTTTTTATTTACAATATTTGTTTTTAATTATATAATTAATTTAACCTATTATGTTTAACAACTAAAAGCTGTATTCTTTCTAAAGAGTACAGCTTTTCTATGTTTACTTACTCTAAATCTTTCGATAATACTTTTGTAATGCTTTAGCAATTTTATAAAATGTGTCAATTAAAGGCACACAATATAATTTTAATTATATTGTGTGCCTTTGATAGGTTGTTACTGAAACAAATTATTTTTGTTTTCCTACTAAATCTTTATGTCTTAATACAGCGGGTGGTTGTTCAAGCCAAGTATTATCAATCATAATTTTAGCACCCTTTTGAGAAAATTTCAGGATTTGAGCCGTATATTTAAAGTATAGTGTATATAAATCAGCTCTTAAACTTTCCGACATAGCCATACCCAAGCTACCTGTTGCTGAAGCAGATAATACTAGCATATGAGTTAGCATTAATTTTTCTGAAAAAGGTGATGTTGTAGAATCAGTTACAAAAGAATCTGAAGCAGAAGGAACTGGTATATCGTCAGTTGAGAACTTTTCTGTGAGTTCCGAAATTATGTTGGATGACATATTCATGGCTTCAAAATAATAATCAGATATTTTTTCGTTTTTAGAAACCTGTCCGAAACCAGTTGCTAGTGCTCTACCCACTACATTTGAAAAAGTAAGTCCAAACAATTGAGTAACTTCATTTAAGAGCATTGGTCGTTTTTCACCCAATAAACCTATCATAAAATTCTGACTTTTAATATATTCAACTTTTTTAGATACCTCTACAAATGGTGCTCTTATAAATATACCCTTTGATAATCGTAACTCTGCTGATCTGTTATAAAGGTCTATAGAATCATATATGCGCTTTGAAAAGTAATCCCTCATATCAGACCGTGCCATTTCATTTAAAATTAATGTGTAATTGTGCATTGCAATTCTTGACATGAATGACAAATATGCCAAATAGAAAGAGTCTGAAAATAAACGTGGAGCATTAACATTAACATCATTATCTGTAAATCCATCAGGTATAGGCAACCCTGCCTGATTAAACAAACCAGTAATTTCTGTAATATGTTGATTGGACAAATCAAATGTTTTCTGTAATAGATCCTGTGTTTCAGTGTCTTCTATTCTATTTAGAAAATAGCTAAGAACTCTTACTGTTAAGCTTTCACTCATATAAGCATTCCATAGACCTGCTATTTCAGATGAAATCAGTAGTATTTTAGTTGTATCACCCATAAATAAAACCTCCATTCTTTTATAATGTTATATATAATGTTATATATAATATTGCTTAGATGAACTTATTTTATGCTATTATATGGTATTCTCATTAAGAAAAATAAGATATGAGGACTTATAAGTGCAATACATAGTACTGAGAACAATATATAATTAGGTTTATCTTAATACTATGTTAATCAATGATATAAAACACAAATATCATAGAATTATGTTTTCATAACATTTGTCTTTTATTTTGTAAGCTGATTTCGGTCTTCCATTTGAGGAGGTTCTTCCATCCATTTGTGTTCAATCATTAGCTTGCTACCTTTTTTTGCAAAATCAAATGCATCCTTTGAAATAAGTGCCAGCTTAGTATGCAAATCACTTCTCAAACTAAATGATGTACCTAAAGCATTGTAACCTACTGCTGTGTTGTTCAATAAACTTGTAATAAACATCATAAGTTTATCTGAGAATGGTGTTATTGTTGAATCTGTGGCTCTGCCTGCCCATGTACTTGGAGGCTGAACATCACTTTGTAATAATATATCACTTAATTTAGAAATTATCTCTTTTGCTAATTCTTTGCCTTCAATGAAGTATTTTTTAACTTCATTGTCTGTTGCAACTTGTGCAAATCCTGTCATCAACTGCATACCAAAGATATTATCTTCAATACCTTCATTAAGAAACCCAACTTCAAGTGTATTTAATGAGCGTTTATCAGAAAAAGGATTATGACCACTCATGTAACTTTTATTTTCTATAAATTCTACTTTATTTGGCATAGTCACATATGGAGGCTTTGCAAGAACCCCTTTTCCTAATAGATATTTTGTTGTTATAGCATAGTATTCATTAGCAACCTCGTTGTTAATCTTAAATATATCTTGAACTTCTTTCTTATATGACATAGCTGAATATACAGAACAATACCCCATATTTAATTTCATCATTTGACGAAGAAACATTATATGAAATATATCATCAAAAAGAGTAGGTGCCTCCATTACAACATCCTGTTCAGAAAATGCTATTGGAAGAACTGCTTTTTCATTATTAAATATATCCACAATGTTAGCTTTTATATTTTCTCCTTTTGTAATAAATTCAGCTATTATGTTTTGAGCTTCTTTATCAATAGTTTGATTATCCCACAAAAAGCTTGTAATTACTTCCAAACGTAGTAATTATGATATAATAATATCAAAATCAGTACGTAGAGGAGGATTACTATGTTTTGCAAAAATAACGTT
>NZ_JAHLEC010000193.1 GCF_018861705.1 Clostridium psychrophilum
ACAACCTTTTTTCCCTGAATTTAAAATTACTTGCCGTCTTATAATATCAGGACAATCTTTTAATGCCCCATCAATTAAGGAAAAATTTTTATCAAAATCATTATATAAATTTACATTTGTATTTATATTTTTATTTTTATCTTCACCCATTTATATCACCATTAATATTATTAGTAATATATATATAAATTATACATAATTTAAGATAACTTTTATGGGGTTTAAATAAATGTCATGAAAGTGTTATTGAACTAAACCGCTAAAAGCGGTGGCAGATATGTGCTAATATAAATTTTTGACTTGTATTCTGTTCTAAATTCTTATAAAATTAAATTAGTTAAAGTTACAATGCTATAAATTTTTTTTATTTAAAAGCATCTTTCGTTATGTAATGCCACCTTAGTTTGTTTTTATATATGATAATTAAAGTTAATGATAGAAAATACAAGATATACTGATCATCATGAATTTTATTTGGATTATTGCGAGATATAAGATAAATATAACAGAGTATCGCTGATTTTAGGAAAGTGATATTTATTGAAATCCCATAGTAAGTGCTAACGCGGCATCGTTCAATAGTTTGTTTCAGACATCGAGCAATTTTCGTAGCTATCATCATTTAAGTATATACTTATGGTGATAGCTTTTGTCGGCTCAACATCTGAAAGCAAACCTATTCATTTCATGACATAATTTATTTTTTGATCCATTTATAAAAGCTCATTAATTTTATGACATTGTCTTGTTATAATTTCAACCAATTCATATTAAACTCTTTAACGGGTACAGCCGACATACGTGTAAAAATAAGCCACCTGCTGGGTATTAATTCCATACGTTTAGTAACTAACGCAATTTCTTACGAAACACTACTAATTAGCGACTTCTTGTCGCACAACAATATAAGAATGTTACGAAGAAAAATACATAACAATATGTTATAAAAATCTTGTTATAACATAAGTAAATATACCAATCCATATAAATATTATAATGCCTCCTGCAACCCAATTTCTAGGTTTACCTTCTTTAAAAATATCTTCTGACTGCTCTCTACATTCATTCATAATATCTTTTGGTATTAATCTAATTGCAAATACTACACCAATAGGAACTAAAATTAAATCATCAAGATAGCCTAATACGGGTATAAAATCAGGAATTAAATCAATAGGGCTTAGCGCATATCCGACTACTAATACTACTACTAACTTAGCGTACCAAGGTACATCACGTCTCTTACAGGCTAAAGATAATGCTCCGATTTCTTTCTTTAAATTTTTGACTTTTATCTTAAAATCGTTAATGATTTTTTTTAATATTCCAATAAAATTGTTAATTATAATTCCCCCTTACGTCATAGAATATTGGTCGAAATTTTAAGCAAAAATATACAAACAATCCCTGATGTAAAATCAGCAATACCTTCAACGGTTCCAATAAAAGTCTTGTTTAATTCTAATGCAGTTAAATAAAGTGGTAAAACAACATTAACTAAGCCTCCGCCTATATCTGCAAGAAATGTTGCAACACTAAGCCAGATAATGTTTGAATTAATCTTCTTAGAATTTATATTTTTAAACTCCTCTTTGTCCATATCTATTAATTCTTGGTAAATATTAATCACTATTTTTAATCAGTTGTTTCCAAGTTTTTATTTTTTACGTTAACTTTAACGTCATCTCTGAGATGCCAGTATATTTTAAATTCAAGTTTTTCTATATCTCTTTTTTGTTTGTAGCTAATGCTCAACTTAACATCAGCAGGGATACTTATACTTGAATTTAAATCCTTTATTAATGAGCTTATATCATTCTTTTCCTTTAGCTTTGAAGCTTGATTACATATATCATTTATCATATCCTTATAGTTTCCTTCTTCTTCCTCATAAACTGCATATGTATCATCTTGATTAGTATAACGAACAGAATCCCCCGATCCAATCCAATCTATTAATATCTTTTTATTAAATCTCCACTCTCTTCCTATCTTTCTTGCGGGTAAATGGTCTTCTCTCAATAACTTAATCATAGTTCTTTCACTAACATTTAATAAACCACACGCTTGTTCGAGGTTTAGAATTTCATTTTCCATATTTTAATTGTCCTCCTTTGGTTTTGATATTATTATACAATAGAAGATAATATATGTAAAATAAATGATTTTAATACAATTTTAATGTAACTTTAATAGCATTTGATTAAAAAAGCATTTGTAATATACAAAGTACAATATGATTATAAACGGACAAAAGATGTTCAACTACTAAGTACTTATTTAAAGGAGATTAACAATATGTCAATGATTGAGTTACAAAATACAAATAAAGCTATTATTAAGAATGCTAATGAAAAAAGATTGGTAAGATTATCAATAATCCTCACAACTATATTTCTCTTTTGCAGCTTTCTTTTTTGTACACTTTCAATTACTAAACATCTTCCAATACCGTCAAGTATATGTGGGTTATTAGTGAAAACCCTTAATTTCGGTTCAAAATGGGCTGCTGTTATTGGTATAGCTTTTGCAATGGCTTGGTATGTGGTAACTAAGTTAATAAAAAAAGCTAAAAGTAAAAATGAACCTCCAAAGAAAATTATTATTACATTTGCAAAAATAGCAAGACGGTTTCATGTACCTATAGCCATTCTTGCTTTAGGATTTGCACTTGTGCATGGATATGTTGCAATATTAAATGGAGTCAAGTTAAATATTGGTTACATAACAGGTTTAGTAGCCTTGGGAATATTCGTTATTGTGTCTTTTTCTGGAATACGAAGATACATTCCAAAGCATAGACTTCATTTGCTATCAAGTGTTTTATTGTTAGCGGTTCTAATAGTGCATATTATCTATTTTTAATAAGAAATAAGATTATTTACAAAAACGATAACCATTTGCAAAATAATAATACTATAGATAAGGATAGAATGTTCATATTACACTGTGAACCCTCTATCCTTATTTTTTAAAGTAATTATATATTTTTAGAACTTTAATTATACTTAATGTATAATTAAATGAATATGATGTATTTATAGTTGTATATAACTACATAATGTTATATTATTAGATAGACCAGCTAGTTAAAGTCAAGTGTAAATTTGCGAAAGTAGTTGTTAATTTCATTGCATAACAAAAAGACCATTGCATAACACGAACAATGGTAAATTTAGTAATTA
>NZ_JAHLEC010000194.1 GCF_018861705.1 Clostridium psychrophilum
CCATTGGGCTGTTTCTTTAGTAGCTAAGTTATCAGAACTGAATTCGCGAATCCAGGCACGAAGCCTTGCCGGCTTAACATCATTATCTTTACACCAAATTGACATAGTTTGACCACTGGATTTATACTCATCCACTCGATGTTGCCACATGAAGTTGACTTTTGTTCTTGCCATAATAATAACCTCCTTGCATTAAGATTATTATCTCATAAATTTAAAAACATGGGAATGTGGGTAATATTTGACGCTTACTTTTAAACAATCTTTTTCTTATATCTAACCATTTTAATGTCCTCATGTTTTTAATTGTTACAAAGGTTAAGTAACCTGAATAAAGTAAAAGAAAAATTATATATCCCATTGCAAACTTAATAGAGAATGAATTATCAATATTCTTATACACAATAAATATCGTAATTATTGTGCTTACAATAAATAAGGCATGTACGATTTTTGTTAGCTTTAAGAAATTATTCTTTTTCATGTTATGTTATCCCCTATCGTTGTTTTAATTTTGGTTTCATATCTTTTATCTATAAAAATATATTTTTTTAAATATATTTCTCCCTAAAATAGTTGAATTCTTAGGTAAATTTACTCATTAATATCAAATCAATAAATACTATAACAACAGTTACTAACCCAAAAGCAATTATTATCGAAAGTATAAAAAGGGTAGAGTAAATCATTATCTTTAAAAATTTATTTTTAATATTATTGTTTACTGTTTTTAAAAAAGCCCCAAAGATAGTTTCAGTTAACCATGCCGGAAATATTTTCATAAAAATATCAAATATAATATTTATCAAATTCATGCACTCACAAATAAAAAGCAAGTCTATGAAATAATTATACTGTAATTTCTCCTGTATAATCCACTGAAAATTGTAGGGGTAAATGGAAACCTTTAACACGAAAAAATCCACATCAATTTTAACTATATCTTAAAACTAGCCTAAAAAAGCACAAAAAATAAGCACCAACAATTATGTAAGTGCTTATATAAAAACTTAAAACTCAATACGAACTCAGCTTAAGACATTGAGTTTCAACAGTTGTCGATTTTTATAAATTGCAGTGTTTAGGTCACATGACAACAATGGCAAACCCAATATCCGATTGAAAGAAATATTGCTTTGTCTTCCTCTTTGGTTTTCTAAAAAGCATCTTCTCCAAATAAAAGCAGTTAACGAGATTATAAGCATGTTTCAGGAAGTATGGACAGATTTTAGTCAAGGTAACTACTTTTATTCAAATGTCTAGAATATAAACCAACTATTTATCATATTATCTTCTTGTTCTTCATGTATATTTTTAAATTCATTTGTTTTACTGTTGTATATATAGTCTTTGCTCCATTTATTTACGTTCTTAACTGTATCCTCTATAGAACACATTATATAATCTACCTCACTGTCTGTTGTCATAGGATGGATAGATAATCTTACCCAACCTGGCTTTCGAGAAAAATCTCCCAAATCAATTGCATCTGTAATTCTTTTAGAATATTCTTCATTAATATTCAATAAATAGTGTCCATAAGTACCACCACATGAACATCCGCCTCTAACTTGCACTCCAAATCTCTCGTCAAGAATTTTTGATATCAAATTATAATGAACATTATCAATATAAAAAGAGAATATTCCAAGCCTTTCTTTTATATTTCCAGCGAGAATGTGTAAGTTGTTAATATTGTTTAATCTTTTAAATACCATTTTCATAATTTTTGTGCTGCGGTTAGACATATGTTTAACATTCATTGTATCTTTTAAAGATATACATAATGATGTTTTAATGGCTTGCAGAAAACCTGGGGTACCACCGTCCTCACGCAGTTCTATATTGGGATTGTATCCCTTACCTCCCCATGGATTTGTCCAAGTTACTGTTCCCCCACCAGAAGAATCTGGTATTTCATTTTGATATAAATTAGAGTTAAATACTAAAACACCAGATGAACCTGGACCGCCTAGGAACTTATGAGGCGAGAAAAATATTGCATCTAATTGTTCTAGTTTTTCCTTAGGATGCATGTCCATAGTTACATACGGAGACGAAGATGCAAAGTCTACAAAACAAACTCCTCCATACTGATGCATAAGTTTTGCCATTTTATGATAAGGAGTTTTTATTCCAGATATGTTTGAGCAGGCAGTAAAAGAACCTATTTTAATTTTTCTTGAGGAGTATTTTTTTAATTCAATTTCAACTTTGTCAATGCTTACAAGTCCATCCCTATCTGGTTTAATACAAACTACATCAGAGTAAGTTTCAAGCCATGAAGTTTGATTAAAATGATGTTCCATATGGGTAACAAACACAATAGGTTTCAGTTCTTCTGGAACTTGTGTATGTCTTTGTAGCTTTTCACAAATTTTTAATCCTAATATTGTTTGAAGCTTATTAATGCATGATGTCATTCCAAAACCACAAGTTATAACGATATCCTCATCATTTGCATTTACATGCTGCTTTATCTTCAAATGTGCGAAGTTATATGCTTTTGTCATAGTTCTACCAGACTTATTTGATTCTGAATGTGTATTCCCTACAAATGGTCCAAAAGTATTTACAATTTTATCTTCAATTGGTCTGTATAAACGACCACTAGCAGTCCAATCTGCATAAAACATTTTTTTAATTCCATACGGAGTTTTGTAACGTTCATTATACCCAACAGTATTCTCTCTGAATATTTTAAAATCATCCAAAATCAATAACCCCCACCTCTATATATTATCTTTTAATGTTTGCTTAAATGTAAGAAACCTGATTTAATTTATTTTCGTTTAAGTAAGAAGATTGTATTTTATACTAGATATACCAGGAATAAAGAAATAATAAATTTCCATACTTTTCATTTTCTTTTATACAACACCTATGCCAGTAAAATATTACATATATATATCTATGTTATGATTAAGCCACAAAAAGCTATATTTTCTCCGGTAGGAGTTAAGCTATTTCAAATTTTAGGCTATGCCTCTTGAAAATATTGTAAATTAATATGAAAATTTCAAT
>NZ_JAHLEC010000195.1 GCF_018861705.1 Clostridium psychrophilum
ATTTTTGCAAAACATAGTAATCCTCCTCTACGTACTGATTTTGATATTATTATATCATAATTACTACGTTTGGAAGTAATTACAAGCTTTTTGTGGGATAATCATATTATATAATAATACAATTTTTCGTTGCATATTGCCAAAGTTTTAATGCATCATCATAATCTAATTTCATTTGTACTTCATTAAGTACGATCTTATGATTAAGTATTTCAGCTATTTGATTTACTTTCAATGGTATAGCTAATTCTTTAAACATACCCAACTCCATATAATGTTCTTCATCAATATCTCCATTAAAATCTTTAATTTCTGGTATCCCAGAAGCAGCCCCTCTTGCTATTATACCTACTTTATTACTGTATAAAAAAACTAAATCATTTGCTATAATTTTATCAATATCATTTTTCCATGGTGAATAATAAGCTGAACACTTTTTCCCTTGAATCATTTCTGGCTCACAATTAAAGTAATATTTTTTGTTTGTATTTATAATGTAACCGGTAGCCATATTTACACATCCTCTTTTAAATAATTACAATAAGCATAACACAGTTTATATAATTAATAGCTATTTTGTAAAAGATAAAAAGACATAATTAATGATGTGCTAACACATATATTCTAGTACACTCTTCCTTTTCATATGTTCTTTTATATTCTTGTATATATTTTTTAATTATTTTCCCACTTGTTACAAATCTAAAATGCTCTTTATCCTCTCCTAATTGAGAATATATATAACAATAATCCGATAAATTGATTTGTTTTATAATTTCACTCCAGTGAAACCCATCAAAATTATCTATCTTAAGACCATTATTGTCAGCAGTAATATACTTAAATATATAATATTCTTCGTCAGATTTAGTTTTATAATATTTTACTATATGTATACTTTTATTATTATTTGCCCTTAATGGATAAACGATAATAATTCTAGACCATACTAATTCATCTTTCTTAGTATCAAATTTTTCTTGATTATCAATTTTCATAATATCACCCTTTAAAATATTATTCTACTATAAATGGTTTTATTACAAATAAAAAAAACAGAAACACTAATTCATACAAAGAAATAAAAGACTGGCTAAATAAAATTTAACCAGTCTTTTACTAATTATATATATTTAATTAAAGGGGGACTCTAATTAAAAAATTCAATTATTAGTTACTTACTATATATTTATAATAACAACTATTTGTGTCATTTTGATGTCATAAATAACAATAAAATGTAAATTAGATTTTAAACATGTAAAAGAGTACTCAAATTAATGAATACTCTTAATTACTAATGGCTTAATAAATTTTATATCCTTGTAACTTGTATATTGGCTTGAATTAAATTTTTAAAAATTTCATCAATAGTATTTTCATCAATAAAATCTTTCAATTGTGGGTTACTTTCTTTAGCGTTAACATAAACAATTAGATATCTCCCTAATTCTTTAACAATCATCAAATTCATATACACCATATCATCTCGACCATTTTTATCAATGCTGCTAAAAGTAATTCTATCATCATAATAACTTATTTTAATTTTTTTATAACCTTTTATTTCAATATAATTTTTTGAATCCGTTGTTGCTTGAACATCTTTTACATTATATTTGTCCAAACTTCCATTAAAAATATCAACAAAATTTTGCATTGCCTTACTAATAATATTAGTATCAATTGTTAATTTTCTAAACTGCAAAGCTAGTTGCTCTTTCCAATCCATTTCTTCTTTACAATTCATTTGTTCTTTCACTCCCCTCTATAGAACCACTATATACTACATAATTCTACATATGGAATCATATACCTTTATTTCAAGTATTTTAGTTATTACTTTATTTCATTATCAATAATCATTTAATCAACCCTCATAGATTGTTTATTTATAAATAACTTCTTGTATAAGTAGCTTGGCATTTTCTTGAACCAAATTGAAAAAGCAACTAAATTAATAGTTGCTTTCTTATTTTAAAACTTCTGAATTATTTTCTAAACAATCTATACCTTTCGCTTCAATTTTATATGATCCAAATCCTAATAAAACCCTATCATCATTGCTACTATTTTTCTCTTGTTTCATTGAATTGCTACGTTGTGACTTATTACCAGAAATTAGATTATTATCTATCATACTATCTAATAAATCTCCGTACTCCCAATTGTTTAAACCCAAATCCTGCTTCATTGGTATGTTGTCATCTAAATTTAGTTTCATTAATATTTTTAATGTATCCAATTTCCTGTTCATTATTTAAATCATCTCCTTAATAACAATTCTATATTCAATAAGTAAATTCCTTCTATTTATATATGTTATTGTCAATAACGTTGATATCTAAATTAATAAACACTCCTAATCCCTTCTATCTACAAATCCATAATATATACCTAATTGTTGGATAAAAAGAGCTTCATTTACGATGCTCTATCTCATATATTAATGTTTCCTGCTCATTTTTGTAATAATCTTGTATATCTATCTTGATTGAACTACCCATTGTAACTAATTTAAAATAATTTTTGCTAACAATACTTTGAGAATATATAAAACAATGAACTGGAAAATCAATTTGTTTTATAATTTCGCTCCATTGATATCCACTAAAATCATTTACTATACTACCATTATTATCCGCTATAACATACTCAAACACATAATATTCTTCATTAGACCTGTCTTATAATATTTAACTAAATGTGTACTTTTGTTATTAGCAGTTAACGGGAAAATAGTAATAATTTTAGTCCAGATTAACTCATCTTTATCAGTATCAAATTCTCTTTCATTATCAATCACCATTTTTTCACCTCTCTACAATATTATTCCTATGTAAAAAGTTTTATTACATACGTAAAGAAACGATGATTAATTAAATATTTCTAAATGATGGTGAATTGAAAAAGTAACTTCCACTTTGCAGAGTTAACTTCCACCGTAAAAAGAGTTGAAAAAGTTTTTCAATAAAAAAACGTTTATTTTTGCTATTCTTCTAACAAA
>NZ_JAHLEC010000196.1 GCF_018861705.1 Clostridium psychrophilum
TTCCGGTTAAATTATTATGTAAATCGGATAAATATATGTGCAAATCCATGATTTAACTAGATAAATTAATTTGTAAAACTTAGGATAAGATAAAGTGTAAATCAACAGCTAATGAAGATGAACTAGAAAAGAGAATAATTAAGTTATTGAGAAGCAGTTTGTTATGCCTTAAAATGAATTATAAATTAGATAATATTAAGGGTCTTTTTGGAACAAATAAAGAAGGGACAAAGGAAATAAGATTACAGGAAAAGAATTTTCTAAAATTGCTTAATAGAATAAACAAATACATAACAGAAGTTAAGGTGATTGGTGAAGCTACCTATGTAAAGTATAGCGCTACAGCGGTAAAATACCATGAAAGTAAAAAATACAATTCATATAATTATAGCTTTGCTTATGAAAATGATTTTGGGTGTGGTGTACATGGTATATTTAAAGGAAACACGAGAAGCAGTGATTACCTGGAACTGGAGTTTCATTTGGAGGAGGCCCTACCAGATATTTTGACTAACGATGAAAGAGTAATATTTAGGGATAAGTTGCTACAGGTTATCAAACTAATAAACAATGATAGAGGTGATTTTAACAATGAAATTTAAGATAGAGATTTGTAAAGATGAATTTGTAGGTTTAATGGATATGTTAACTGAAGAAAAGAGTGTTGATATATTTGGAAATGACTATGAGATATTTATAAAAATTAATATAAAGAGAATAGTTAAAGCAATTTCAGAAATTGGAAGGAAAATATCTATAAATAGGAAATTGTTAGATAGTGTGAAATCTAGAGAGTCTAAATTATTGCTGCTAATGTTAAACAAAGGAAGAAACAGTGGATCAAATACTATTGAATTTCCACTAAATGACATTATATTTAATATGTTTATTTTAGAATATTATTATAATTATGAATCCCCTGTAATTAGAGGAGAAAATTACATAATATCACTGGATAAGGAGCTGAACATTATAATTACTGCTGTTGAAGAAGTAGAAAGTGTCAAGAATGAAAAAATAGAAGTAGCCTACAAGGTTATTGATTGTGGTGATTCAATAATTTTACAATTGACAAAACCATTAATATTATTTCTTAAAAGTATAAGACAAAGAGAAGAAAGTGATAATTTAAGCTCGGTTTAAACATACGGATTAATTATTAAGAGGAGTAATATACTTGAAAATTAAAGAATTACAAAATGAAACTTTAATGAAAATAGTGGATGAGTATTATGAGAATAAACTTACAGTAAAACAATTGCTATTAGAACATGGGTTAGAGTATAGTTCTAACTTTATTCAAACAGTCACATTGTACTCAGATGATATCTGTGAGGTTTGTGGAGAAAAGGTAAAGCATATATTAGAAAGTAGAACTTATTGTAATTCTTTTCAAGAGTTAAGAAAAAAATGCAGTAATTGTGGTCATAAAAAGAGCGATGCTTGTTGTTACAATAGGTATGTAGAGCATAGAAGGATAGACGCTGAAAAAAGAAGAAAAGAAAAAAGAGATATTTTAGAAAAAAGTTTTTATGAAGAACCTGTAAGTATTGATGATTTGAGTGTTAAAGAAGTGGTTTTTATAGGTATTTTAAAAGAAAAAAGCATTTTATATAACCTTGGTTTTTTAGATGAAAAAGATTATTTTAGAAATATTCATTATTATAAGCAGCTCTGAATTCAAGAAGAGGAATAAAAAATCTAAAGTATCTTGTAGATAAAATAACATGCAATAAAATACATTCTAAAATAAATATAATTAAGTTTGAGAATGATTAAAAAAAGGAAAAGGTATATAGTAAATTAAAGGTTAAATACAATTGTGTAAAAATAGATGAGTATAATATGGTTGCAACAGGATATGACTTAATTTATAAGTAAACTTAGAGCCAAGCTTAAATTTAATGACATACATATATTAGATGGACAAAATTTTGAAATCCATCGGACTAAATAAAATAGCTTTACTTGTACAATTGGTCACAGACGGAGATTATATTAAAAAGAGAGTACTGCGGTGTTACAAGGCATATCAAATTTGGTATAAGCATTTATGTTGAAATATAGATGTTAATACTAAATTTGATATTTCAACACTTATTTTAGAATGGAAGAAATGTGTGTTAGTATTGAAATGGGAATTAAGGTTGCACTAGATTCATTCCTATGCATTGTCAACCATATAACTTTGAAGGTAACATTAGATCAAAACGAATAAAAGCTCTCTTATATGTGAACAGAATGGTATAAAATTAGTAGACATACTGGACAAACTAAACAAAAAATGCAAATAAAAAAATTAATGGCTGTAGTTTTAATTTACAACTTATTGTTATTTCCGACATTACATTGACACAGTTACTTGTTACTATGAATATATAGTAATAGCTAGTGATTGACTTTTTAATTGGAGTCCCCCTTTAATTAAAAAATATATGAAAATAATAATGGGCTGGTGTACTTTAGCCAGTCTGTTTTATTTTTTTGTTCAGTTGATTTAATTGTGACTTAGAAATACTAACCCATAACCACACAATCTATTTGAAACTAAATATGGCGGCAGAAGCAGTCAATGTTCATGCCTTATTTTATTTCCCGTTGGTTATACTCAGACCGTTGCAGAAAAAATAAAATTTCTTTTAGTGTATTTGTATGTAATAGCACAGCTACAATATCTATTGTATTATTTTAAAGGTGCTAAAGAATATCTACACTCATTACGGTACTTATTTATTTGAATTAATGTTTTTAATTTACTATTTTCATATAGTTTTATTAGCCATTCTTATTTTCTCCTTTTATACTAATTGTTGATTTACACTTTATCTTATCCTAAGTTTTACAAATTAATTTATCTAGTTAAATCATGGATTTGCACATATATTTATCCGATTTACATAATAATTTAACCGGAATTT
>NZ_JAHLEC010000197.1 GCF_018861705.1 Clostridium psychrophilum
TCCATAGTGATTATCCTCCTGTGTGTTTTAGTTTAGGCGATTAAAGCATAACACAGAATTAATCCACTATGGATTTCTTATTGGTTCAACTTCATTTTACAACAGGTCATTTACATATAAATCATATATAGCATAAATTGAGAATAACATCTAAGAGAAGGGTAAAGGGGAATTAAGTTATGAGTGAAACACATAGTGAGATAATTCTAGTAATAGATTCAGGATGCGATTTACCGCTAGAGTATATTAAACAAGATAATATAGTACCATTAGGTTTAATATGTAACTTTAAAGGTAAAGCAATAAAGGATGATTTCGGGGAAAAGTTTACTCGAAAGGACTTTTATAATGCTTTGAGACAGGGAGAGATGCCTACTACATCTCAAATAAATAGTCAAAGATTTGTTGATGTCTTTAGAAAGCACGTTTTGCAAAAAAAATCAATTATATATATTGCTATGTCATCTGCATTAACAGGAACTATAAACAGTGCAAATATAGCAAGGGGAACTATACTTGAAGAGGTAGCATCCGCTGATATAAGTATAGTTGACAGCAAATGTGCAAGTCTTGGTGAAGGACTTTTAGTTTATTATGCCTATGAGATGTTAAAAAAAGGTAAAAATAAACAAGAGATAGTTACATGGCTTGAAGAGAATAAACTAAAGATTAATCATTGGTTTACAGTTAATGATTTAAACCATCTTAAAAGAGGTGGGAGAATATCCAATTCTGCAGCAGCTGTTGGTAGCTTACTTAATATAAAACCTGTTTTATTTGTGGACAATGAAGGTCGGCTTATTCCATATTCTAAATGCCGAGGTAGAAAAAAAGCGATAAATACACTAGCACAAATATATAAAGAAAGAACAGACCCTAAAAAGGAGCAAGTTATTGCCATAGGGCATGGTGATTGTTTTGAAGATGCACTAACTTTAGCATCATTAGTTCGTCAACATGGAAATGTTAAAGATATTATTTTTAGTTATGTTGGTACTGCAATAGGGTCCCATACAGGACCTGGAATATTAGGATTATACTTTATAGCCAAAGAAAGATAAAAATCAAATGTATTAGAGGATCACTTGACGTGACCCTCTATTTTAGTTTAAGAGTAGATTATATATTGAAAAAACATTACTTATTGTATTTAAATATAAGCATATAGAAATATTAGTTGATGTATAATTTTAAATTATGAATATAGAATAGTAGACTAGTACAATTATAGAAACAAATGAAATGAAGATGCCATAGGACATCTTCATTAGATAGTATTTACGATGATTTTTTTTTGTCTTTTCCTAATTTTTTAGATTCTTTGGAAAATCCTATTTCATTAGCAGTTTCCATTTTCATTTTATCTAACTCTTTTTTTGTCTTTGGGTTTGATTTTTTATTATCTTTGCTGTTTTTATTGTCTTTATGTGACATTATAAAATCCTCCTTATAATGATTAAAAGTAAAAAATAATTAATTGCTTTTAATATTAGTATTTCAATATTAATATAACCAAATTTATGAAATATATGTGCAAAGAACGTTATTTATTTGATTGTTCATTTTAATGTTATAATTAGTATTATTAACAAAATACATAGTAGTGAATAAAATTAGGAGGGAATAATGATATGAATAAAAATATAGGATTTATAGGCTGTGGGAATATGGCAAGGGCTATGATAAGTGGAATAGTTATATCAAATTTAGTTTCTAATAAAAATGTAATAGCAAGTAATCCATCACAAAAGAGTTTAGATAAGGTAAAAGAGAAATATAACGTTTTAGTAACAAATGATAATAAGGAAGTTGCAAAATTTTCTGATATAGTAATATTAGCTGTAAAGCCTTATAAATACTATGAGGTTATTGATGAGATAAAAACATATTTAAAAGACAATGTAGTTATAATAACTATAGCAGCAGGCATTACACTTGATCATATGAGTAATGCATTAGGGGATGAGGCAAAGGTTATAAGAACTATGCCGAACACCCCAGCGCTTGTTGGCGAGGGAATGAGTGCTCTGTGTGCTAATAAAAATATAACTAAAAGTGAATTGCAAGAAGTAATACAAATTTTTGAAAGCTTCGGCAAGATTGAGATATTAGAGGAAAAACTTATTGATGTCGTTCCATCTGTTAGTGGATCATCTCCTGCATATGTGTATATGTTTATTGAAGCGTTAGGAGATGGGGCTGTACTCCAAGGAATGCCAAGAAATAAGGCTTATAAAATGGCAGCTCAAGCGGTACTAGGTTCGGCTAAAATGGTGCTTGAGACCGGTGAGCATCCAGGAAAACTTAAAGACGATGTATGCTCACCTGGTGGAACTACGATAGAGGCGGTATACACCTTAGAAAAGAATAATTTTAGGGGATCGGTAATTTCAGCAATGGAGAGTTGCACGGAAAAGGCAATTAAAATGGGTAATAAATAGTAGATAAGAAAAAAATTATAAATTACAATATTATGTGTAAATAAATTAAAATTATTTGAGAAAATTTGGTATAGGTTTAAAGTGATAACACACTTTATAAACCTATACCTTTTTTATAATATTTATATAAACATTATGAGGAATACTTATCGCATTCAGAACATATAAATTTATTATGAATTAAAATACAATAAATCTATTGACATGCGAACAAATGTTCGGTATTATATAAACATAACATATTAAGACAAAATAACTGTAAAATATTTATAAATGTATAATTATTTCATTCCTAGCGTCTTAATTTTATAGGTAACTGCATTTAAAAAAATTTAAGAGGTATTTAGAAGATAGTTTAGTAGATTATGAGTGTACTCGGAAAACAATAATTAACAATTCCATATTTGAGGAACAAAAGTATTTATTTGGATGTAATACTATAAGTGAAATAATAGCAGGTATGACAAAAAGGCTT
>NZ_JAHLEC010000198.1 GCF_018861705.1 Clostridium psychrophilum
TAGTATATGGCATATTAATAACTGCTGTAATTTTTCTGATAATAAAACTTATGAACAGGTATAACAATAAATCTATATACGAAATAAATAAACTTTTATACGGAAAGTACCTAGGTGGTTTGTTAAATTTTCTTATAGTTTTATATTTATGGTACAGCACATGTCTAAGTTTAAGAGGTTATACAAATGTAATACATGTTGATCTATTAAGATCGACTCCTACATTTGTACTATGTATTTTTATTTTAATACCTACCTACTACTTAACATGGTACGGACTAAAATACACAACTAGATTTGCATCTACAATATATCTTTCCTTAAGTTTTTGTTGTATTTTGTTTTTTCTTGTATTTAAAGACTTAAGATTGAACTTTTTATTGCCTATTGCCCAAGGTGGAATAAAATGCATAAAAGCTAGTTTTAGCCCCTGTATTTATGCATTTCTAGGTTATGAGGTAATATCAGTTATATATCCAGAAATTACGAATAAAAAAAAGGCTATGAAATATGTAATAGGTTCCAATATAATTACCACAATGTTTTATATACTTGTGCTTCTAGTTACTACGTCTTTTTTTGGAGAAGAAATGTTAAAAAAAAGTGTAGTTCCAATGTTTACATTAGCTAGATCTTATAGAGCCCCAATAATTGAAAGAATGGATATATTATTTATATCTATATGGATACCAGTAATTGCTATGACAATCAACGGGTACTTTTGTATAGCCTACTATAGTATAAATAAACTTCTAAATCTAAAGAAAAAGGCTATATATCTATTTATATTTACTTCAATAACAATATTATTAAGTAATGTACCTAAAAGTATCTCTAATATAGAGATATATGATAATGGTATGATGATAGCTGGAACTATATTTTCAATATTTTTAATTATATGTTACTTATTCTCATTCATACGAAAAAAAGGAGTGAATCCACATGTATAAAGGTATAAAGAAATTTGCATTATTAGTTGTTATTCCCTTTATACTTTGTGGCTGCTGGGATGAAGTATTAGTGGAGAAAATTGCTTTTCTGACAATACTAGGTGTAGAGAGCGCTCCTCAAGGAAATTTAAATGTTACTTATGCCATGCCAGTAGTTGATCCAGATGTTACTAATTCTAGAGGAGAATTAATTGATACTCAAACAAATTTACTAAGGATGTCTACAGAAACTTTAAATAGAAGGTCAGGGAAGAAAATAATGGCAGGTAAAATTCAGCTAATGCTATACTCTAAAGAATTTGCTGGGGAGGGGCGTATAGCAGATACTAATTCGATATTTGAAAGGGATCCGTCAAATGCAGTACTTGCATGGGTTGTTATTGTGGATGGAAGCCCTAGAAGCTTAATGTACCAGACAGAAGATAATCTTAAGGATAAACCTAGACCATCTACATATATGAATGCTCTTCTTGAGCGTTCGGTTAGCACTGGGAATATCAATGAAACAAGAGTTTTCAATTATGACTTAATAAGCATGGCTCCAGGCATTGATAATACAGCTCCAATGATTAAGATTACTGATAAATCACTTGAGGTTACAGGCTCAGCTTTATTTTCAGGTGAAAAAATGGTTGGAAATATAAACGCGCAAGATGGTGGACTTTTAACAGCAATGATGAAAACTCTAAAACATAAAAAATACACCTACAATGCTAGTATTCCGTCTAGTGCAAAAGAAACTTACAGTGAAAAACAAAATTCAGCTATTCAACTTAGTCAAAATAGCAAAAAAATCAACATTTCAATTAAGAATAATAAACCCGTAGTAGATATTTATTTAGATTTATCTGGATATGCAGATGAGTATAAATGGGATCATTTAAATGATGAACAAGAGATAAAAAAGTTAAATGATCATGTACAAGAACAATTAAGGCAAGATTGTCAAAAATTAATTGGTTACATACAAAACATACAAAGTGATCCTATTGGTATAGGCGATATGGTAAGAGCTAAGCATAACAGTTATTTTAAAAAAGTAAATTGGCATACAGTATATAAACAAGCAAAAATAAACATTCATGTTAAATTTAAGTTAGTTGACTATGGAGATATACAATAAAAATAGTAAACTCAAGTGAATAATAATTTAATGGTTGTACATTAATAATAATTGATTTAAAAATAGAAAATAATATATTTAAATAAATACGAAGGAGAACTTTAATGGAAAATACTATTTATCATAAAGATTTAAATATATCTGGTGAAAAGATTGAGAAATTAAGAACTATGTTAATAAATGAATATAAAGCAAATAGTCCAATCTCTATAACAAATTTTATTAAGCTGATAACAGATAATCCTGCATTTCCTACTTGGATTAAAATACAAAAATGTTTTAAAACTTCTTCATTCCAAAAAATATTTATGGATGGTGCATTAGGAATTACTATAAATAAATCAAACAAATATGGCACTAAAACAATAGAAGCTAAAAAATCTGATATTTTAAAGAAAATAGCTGAAATATATACTGCTAATAATAATGTAATAACAGAACATTTACTTAAAGAAAATAAGTTGTATCCGACTTATATTAAATGTTATTTTACCTCTATTGGCGAAGCTTATAAATTAGCTGGTGTTAAGGCGCATTACGCTAAACCACGTCATATAACAAAAGGTGAATTTATAATTCGTTTCACTAAATTAATACCTGAGTTTTCTAAAAATAATGTCACATATAGTGTAGAAAAATTAAGAAAGCATGGTCTTACCTACTATTATATAAAATTGTATTATGGTGATATTTATAATCTACTAAAATCATTTAACATTTCTATTGATTTGTATAATTAGTTAATTTATAATTGCTCATTTAGTTATTATGATGCTATCAAAAAAAATTACGATTAAAAGTATGGTAGTTTTTATTATTTAAACCATATTTAATTATA
>NZ_JAHLEC010000199.1 GCF_018861705.1 Clostridium psychrophilum
TATCTAATATTATTATAATAATTTGTAAAGGTAAAATCTACCTTTTAATTTGTAAGACTAACTTCCACTGTTTTATGTATTGGGGTGGAATTTACTTTTGCAATTGAGGTTGTAGATAAAAGTTGCAAATTTTTGCTAAGAAGGTTGATATTTGGTGCATGTTATGGTATATTATTAGGTAACACTATTGATGCAAAATTAGTGTGTCATAGGTAATGGTGTTTGTATTATTTGGAGGTTTATTAATGAAAACAGGAACAGTTAAATGGTTTAACACACAAAAGGGTTTTGGATTTATTGAAGTTGAAGGTGAAAAAGATATCTTTGTTCACACAACTGGAATAAAAGGAAATGATTTAGGAAAAAGTCTTGAAGAAGGTCAAAAAGTTGAATTTGAAACAGAAGAAGGACCTAAGGGACTTCAAGCAATTGAGGTTTCAGCAATATAAATAATTAATATTTATAGTACAAAAAGCCACCTTTATTAAGGTGGCTTTTTGTATATCTATTTTTAATTAATTAAGCAAATTATTAAAAGAAATAATGATGTTAAATATATAGAATGAATAAAATATTGCTCTTTTAAAAATACTATCTATAGATATATAATATGAATACAAAATCACATAGAATAAATCTTTACAATTTACAATTTAAATTATATGGAGGTAGTAAAATGAGCAGAAGAACATTAGTACCAGAAGCAATGGGAAAACTTGAAAAATTTAAGATGGAAGTAGCAAGTGATATGTCTCTAGATAATGTTGTAAACAACAATGTAGATATGGGAGATGTGCCTAGTAACATTGTAAATAAAATAAAAAATTCTGGGAATGTTGGTGGAGAAATGGTAAGGAGAATGGTAGAAGCTGCTGAAAAAAGTATGGTAGATAATAACAAGTAAGACGATAACGACATTGTATTGAATAAATTTTAAATGTAATTGTACGTATACGTTGTTCAAAAATAAATAGAGTGAATTTCGCATTGAAATTCACTCCATTCATTTTTAATAATTTTATTTTAATTTAGAAAATATATTTTTGTCCTGGTTTTCTGCAGAATAAAGTAACATCGCTAATTTCTGGTTGTTGTGTAATAAATCTTGTTATTCTTTCAACTCCGAAACCTGCTCCAGCAGTTTTAAATAGTTCACCTTGTTTTGCGAGTTCTATATAATATCTAAATGCATATTCATCAGTTCCAAGTTCTCTCATTCTTAATAGTATTCTATCTAGTGTGAATTCTCTTTCTCCTCCACTTAAACCTTCGCCAAATCCTAGTGGCCAAATAAGATCATAGTTTCTATAAGTTCCTAAGTTATCTAAGTCCTCAGCATCATAGAATTCTCTCTTATGGTTTGTTAAGAAGAAAGGCTGTGATGCTGCTTTTGAAGCTTCTGCTTCGAAATCATCACCATATTTAGCTTGCATCTCATTTGTTGTATATTTTTTGAATGGCCCAGTTAGATTAAGATGATCGGTGCCTACTCCGAGTCTAGTTAGTTCTGGAACACAGTTTTCTTTAACAAATTTAAATATATACGTTATAATTTCTTCTATAAATTTAAGGACAGATTCCATAGTGCCTTCTTTGAATTCAAAATCAACTTGAGTGAATTCAAATAAATGTCTTGAATCTCCTCTTGTTGCTTTTTCTAGTCTTATGTTTGGAGATACAATATAAAGGCTATCAATATCTGAGTTTAACATTGTCAATTGCTTGTGGAATATCATTGATTTCATAACATTAAATGTTTGTTTGTTGTAGTTCAATTCGCATTCTTCAACACTGTGGTTTAAGGTGTCTGTAATAGGAGACATCATAAGAGGTAATATTCTAGTTATCCTTCTCTTATACATAAATTCATCTACTGCTTTCAAAACTGACTGTTGAACAAATAATATATCCTTAATTTTCTTGTTTTTAATCATACCAACTGCTTTATCTAATGTTTCTTTTTCTTCTTTTATTAATTCTGTCATTACAAATTCCCCCTAATAAATTTTCATTTACATTTAATCCATTGATAATATAATAATACAATTGGCTATTTATTGCAATATATTTAATTAAAATTTATTATTTATGTAAAATTAGCAATAAAAACGTGATATTATTAACATAATGATAAATCAAAAGCAAAAATTACTTTTTTTTTGCTAATCCGTTAATTGGTTTGTTATAATAATATAAAGTATGTGATGTGGTTAAATAAATCAATGCAAAAGAAAGTGCATTAGATATTATTAGGAGCTGATATTATGGAATTAAATGTTTCTGGTTTAGATGAATTAGATTATCAAATATTAGATGTTTTAATTAAAGACTCTAGAACTCCTTATCTTGAAATTGCAAGGAAATGTCATGTGAGTGGAGGTACTATTCATGTTAGAATGAATAAAATGCAACAAATGGGTTTAATCAAAGGTACAAAACTTATATTAGATATGAGCAAACTTGGATATGATGTATGTTGCTTTATTGGAATATTTCTTAACAAAGCATCTTCATATCCGGATGTATTAGAACAACTAAAAAATATAAAAGAAATAGTAGAGCTACATTACACTACTGGTGCATATTCTATTTTTATTAAAGTTATGTGTAAGAGTATATCTAATCTTCAAGATTTACTTATGAATAGGCTTCAAGTAATATCTGGAGTCCAAAGTACAGATACATTTATAACCTTATCCCAACCTATTGATAGAAATATATCGCTTTAATATTAAGAAAATAAAATAAGGATCAATTGCAATAACAAGTTGAACCAATTTGTATTTATGACCTAAATCGTTGAATTTACTTATGCTGCATAAATTATATCTAATTGTGCTTCGAATAGATCTTCAGGAGTTTTATATTGGAGTATACGCCTAGGAAGCGTATTCATCCATTCC
>NZ_JAHLEC010000200.1 GCF_018861705.1 Clostridium psychrophilum
CAAATAAAGCAACATTAAATTTCTTCAGGATACATTTTCACTTTTCAACCCACATTCTAAATCCTAATATTTCCATTATTGTTTTTTCATAAGTTAGTTAACACTATCATTAAACTCAACAATTTCATAATATTCTAAAACTGTCTACTAAACTATTGTTTGATTATATACTAACATAAAAAATAAGAAGGCACCATTATGTGAAGATCCACTAACTCTATTTTTTCTCTAGATACAAAATGCTCCCCTTTTAGTAACAGGTTTTTGTTTTATGGCCTGTCTACCTTTAAGGAAAGCATATCAATTAATATAGGTAATATTATTTTTATTTAATCAATCTATTTTTCTTTAACCGAGAATATATATAGCATAAACAATCAACTGCTAGATATATATCGTCTTTGAACTGTTGAAATTCTATCGGCAAGTCACATATATCTATATATTCAATTTTGTTTGTTCCTTCTAATGTCTTTATGTTTGAATTGTATCCTGTACCTAATATATATTTCAATGCATAACGAGGTCCCGCGTGCACGAATACTTTGCTAGGCATTAAATTTAAATATATACCCATCGCTAAAGCCCTGTCATACTGTGAGAATTCATCAAAATTTTTTATTTTACCATTATACATAAGCTTAATAATATCATCAAAATTCTTGCAATTATTTATTTTATCTTCATTAGCTTTTATATATGATGTAGCTAATTTAAAAGCATTTTCTAGACCAAATGATCCTAGAACCCACATGTGGTCAGGGCAGAAAACCATAGCATATTCCACATAATCCTCATAATTAAATTCTTTGCTTTTTGTTTTATAAAGTTCCACATAATTAATATCTTCTTGCATTTTAAGATTAATATAATCGTCAATCATAATCTTAAGCGACTTACTCATAAATGTTTCTCCTTTCTAATATCGTCATTATACAATTATATTTACCTTTTTTAAAATATAGAACGAAAGTCAATAGTTCCTAATATTCATTAACATTTAGCTAATATTAACAATATATTAAGGAAATAATTTAAATTCTTTTTTCTTTACTCTGGAGGCGAAATGAATCGAGTCTCTCCCAAAGATAAAACATTTTTCTGACGCAATACAAATAAATGGCCTTAGTCTGTAAGGCCATAAGTGAGATAACTATTTCTTTTCTTCAACATCACAAGTCGAAATCACTAAGATATCGCTAATAGGATACCTATAATCCAATTCATTTTAGATTGATAAACAAGAGAACCGCAATATGTCAACATTAGCTCACCTGGAAGAGGAAATGCAATTAATTCAAGAACTAGAGAGCTAAACAAAATAATATACCCATAGTGATTAACTAATGTAATTACATAATACAAAATACCACATCCTATGTTTAACTTGTTATATTGAACTTTTATATACAATAATATGAAACTATCAACTTTACGTAATAAAGAAATTATTATTAGTATCTCCTAACTAATAATAATTTAAGATATAAATATAGCATATAATATATTTATTAAAAACGATTAAAAAAGTATTAGATTTAGCTTAAGAATTGTAAGTACAATGGTTATGGAAGTTATATTAAAAAACGAAATGAGTAAAATAAAAGTATGAATGATATATTTGGCTAGTATAGAATATATATTATTTCAAATGATATATTTATAAGGAGATGATAAGTTTGAATAAAAGAAGATTAGGAGAAATACTGGAATCTTATGGTGTCATAAATGTTACATACAAAAACGATCCTGTATGGCTAGATAGTATTAGTACTGATAAAGATGGAGTTATACAAGTAAAGGATTTAAAAACAGATAAACTTATGTCAGTAGATATCAAAGACTTAAAAGAATAATTTAAAACATGAGGTCAGTAAATAGGAGAGTAATTTTATTCTGAAAGCAGTTATATTTGACATGGATGGAGTAATTATTGATAGTTAGCCAACACATATGAAGCTGGGAAATGAGACTTATAAAAAATTAGGCATAGAGGTTGCAGAAGATGAGCATCACTTTTTTGTAGGCGCAACCTCACATTATATGTGGGAAACTCTAAAGAACAAATATAAGCTTAATCAAACACTTAATGAGTTAATTGAATATGGTCGAAGTAAATATCTTAATTCAGATGAAAGCGAGATAACTCTTATCGATGGGGTGAAATATCTAATAAAAGACTTTCATGAGAATGGGATAAAGCTAGCCATTGCCTCATCATCTCCACTAAATGTAATTATGACTATTGCAAAAAAAATTCAAATAGAAGAATACTTTGAATTTTTTGTTACTGGTGATTATGTACAGAGAAGTAAACCTGAACCAGATATATTTATTTTTGCTTGAGAGCAACTTGGGGTAAGCCAAGAAAATTGTACAGTTATCGAGGATTCTCATAACGTGGTTCGTGCTGCTAAAAAAGCAGGTATGAAGTGTGTAGGAATTAATAGCGGTGCTGAAGGAAGCCAAGACATTTCTATGGCAGATTTAGTGATAAATAGCTTTAAAGAAGTGGATTATATGAGATTAAGTTAATAATTATAAGATTACCCAAAAGAATCAAAATGGAAGATACTATTTTGAAATGGCAGATTGTAAATATAATCTGTTTTGCTATTCCACTAATTAATATTAGAATACAATTTACAAAATAAAGAATAAGAGTCAGCAGATATATAAATATCCACTAACTCTATTTTTTTCTAAACACAAAATACTCCCATTAAAGGCTACTGTTATTTTTATTAAGTAAATTTATAATATGATTAAGCCACAAAAAGCTATATTTTCTCCGGTAGGAGTTAAGCTATTTCAAATTTTAGGCTATGCCTCTTGAAAATATTGTAAATTAATATGAAAATTTCA
>NZ_JAHLEC010000201.1 GCF_018861705.1 Clostridium psychrophilum
AAAGTCTGGTTAAATTATTTTGTAGATTGGATAAATGAATGTGCAGTTTAGTTATTTGAATGGATAAATTAATTTGTAAATGTTAGGATAAGATAAAGTGTAAATCAACATATACAAAAATTATTAAATAATAAAATATTATAATATAAATGAAGGTTAGTACAAATAAGCTTTGTGACCTATTATGTTACTAATGTAACTCAATAGAGAAAATAATATATGCATTTTTCATTAGACTAGGATACAAGCCTAGTCTTTTTTTAGTTTATAAAGTTAGTAATTAGTATTTGTAAGAAAAAACTATATTACATAGTTGTATATTGTTTTTTTCATTTTAATAGTATGTGTTTTAAACAAAACTCATAGTTATATGATATTTTATTGAAAGTTCATTAATTATTAGAACGTTTTTACTATCCCAGTAATTTTTTTGATGAATTTAATTAAAGCTAATTAGAAGGCGTAACAAATATTGTCATTCAAATTATTAATATTACCTAGTTATAACTAAAGTGGCTGAGAACGAAAATATGCAAGCCTGATTACTACTGTAGGCTGTTGGTATTAAAACATATAATAGTTCATTATATATCAGCAAATTAAATACTTCTATTACATTAGCACAAGAGGTATAAAAAGAGAATAAGCTGATAACAAAAGTAATAAAGAATTTTACAACTAAGAAAAGTTGGAAGTTTGGTAATAATCATGAAGACATATAAATAATTATATAAAATAAAGGTGATTTCTTTATTATGTAGAAATATGTAATCAGCAGAGGTGATTATCAATGAGAGCATTTCAAGTATATATAAATGATGAAATAGTAAAAAAATATCAAATCCCATTTTGTGCTGTAATTGTTAAAGAACAAGATATGTTAAGTGCAAGAGAAAGCATTGAAACGTACCTAAAGGATACTTATAATATTCAAGATTATGAAAATGTAGATTTGTGTCCAATGGGAGAATTAATTGAATATGATGAAACAAAAGTTACAAGCAAAGAATTAGCAAGTAAATATGATAAAATAAATTATTAGAAAGAGCATCGAAAATTCATTAATATTTATTTTAACAAACGAAAAAACAGTGGGAAATCCAAATGTTAGTGGTATAAATAAAGTTATTTTTAAGAATAAAAATCTTGAAAATGGCTTTATTTATTTTATATAAACAAATAAATGATAGCATATAAATTGCATCTCTTTTTCTATATTATATTCAGAGGGGGGACTGTGATGGAACAAGCAGTTAAAAGCTTAGAAGTTATATTATGCCACATCTAAGCTACAGGCTTAAAGCATACGTAAGGATTGTATATTTATATAGGGCTTTTAATTGAAATGCATTAAAATATTTAAATAAGGCTATAATTCTAATAAATAGAATTATAAAGGAGAAATATAGAAATGAGGAAGGAAACTAGTAAACTTACGAATTGCAATGCATGTCAGAAAGAGATATCAAAAAGTGTAAAGAAATGTCCTAGTTGTGGTCATGATCAAAGGAACTTCTTGACGAGGCATAAAATACTAACAGTAGTATTAGTAGCAATCGTAATCATTGGTAGCACAGGGAACAGTAAAATGACACCAGTTGCAAATACTAATGCTAGTGTTGTCACATCATCACAAGTAGAAAAAGCCACGGTACAAAAGGCCATTTATGGAATTAATGAAACTGTTAAATCAAATCATACAACAGTAACGGTTACTAACGTTAAGAAAGCAAATGGTGGTGATTATGACAAGCCAAAATCAGGGATGGAGTTTGTTGTGGTAACAGTTTTAATTAAAAATATTGGAACTGGTGAAATAATTTATAACCCTTTTAATTTTAAAATGCAAAACAGTAAAGGAGAAACAACAGATGAAGCAATTACATCTATAGATAGTGATACTCAATTACCAAGTTCTAGTTTGGCTTCTATGAGAGAAATTACTGGAACGTTAGTTTTTGAGCAACCTATACATGATACTGATTTAGTTTTAATATATAGAGGAAGTTTATTAAGCAACAATATTCAATTCAAATTGAATTAAATATTACATAAGGATACCTTAATTCGTAGTATTATGCACACTGTTAAATTTTTTTTTATAGTATTATCTTAACATCCTTTTTACTAATGAATAGAGAGATAGCGGTATAAGCAATTACATCTAAGCTAATTACTAATTCAGTAGCTAAAGTAATAGTAAAAGTGTCAGCAAGTGTAAATAATAAGATAAAAAGTGAGACTTGATATAACAATATTCAACAACGGTACTGAAGTTAATAAATCAAACATAAAATATAATGAGTTTAATAGAATTATACGTTCAATTCATTTTGTTAATATGGCGAGAAGCCAATCCTTAATGCTATTAAAGATTACAGTTATATGACTATACCGTAAAACAGTTACAAATAAAGGAAATTGTTTTTCCATGAAGAATATTACTATATAAGGAAGTGATATAAATGGCAAAAGCAGTAATAACACTAAAAGACAATAAAACTCATACTATTTCATTAGAGAACAATCTTAGAGTATCTTATGAAGGTTTGACTGCGACAATAGAAAATTGTCTTGAACTTGGGACAGGCAAACTTTCCGGGAATACAGGAACAGGATCATGCACTCAAAGTGGTAAACTGTGTTTTAGTAATGATCAGATAAAATCCATTAATATCATATTTTAATACATCTGATTTTATGGCATATACAGTAAAAAAGAGGACTTTTATTAGCCCTTTTTTTATTATATAGGAAACAGCTTGCGGAAACCGCTGTGGATAACATTTTAGATAACATTTTAGATGAAAATTAGGTGGAAAATTCAAGAGAAATATGAGATGATTA
>NZ_JAHLEC010000202.1 GCF_018861705.1 Clostridium psychrophilum
TAGTACACATGTCTTGAGATATTTCTATTAATATTTTTGAGTTACAATCCAAAATCCACATCCTAATTATTCCAGTTAATGTTTTTTCATAAGATAGTTAACACTATCCTATTTCTCGTAGTACAACCCAATTATTAATTGTTTTGCCCTTTGTAATTGTCAATATTAGTTGTTTCAACTTGCTATAAATCTTTAGTTTTTAAAATTGTGTGACACAAAACTGCTTTAAGTACTTAAGTGAAAAGACAAAAACATGAAGTCTAATTTACTAGCACTTCATGCTTTTAAATCAAAATTATCTTACTGTACTTCCAGTAGGCAATTCGCCAGGCACTGATATTGCAAATATCTTGCTATCATCTTCTGTTGCTGCTGCAATAATCATTCCTTGTGATAATTCACCTCTTAAAGTGACAGGTTTTAGATTAGCTACTAGTACTACATACTTACCAATTAAATCTTCACTCTTATAATTCTTAGCTATTCCTGAAATTACTTGTCTTACTTCTCCACCTAAATCAACTTTTAATTTAAGAAGCTTTTTAGATTTTTTCATAGGCTCGCATTCTAATACTTTAACTACTCTCATATCTATTTTATTAAAATCTTCTATAGTTATTTCTTCTTTTACTGGCTCCATAGTAGATTTCATTGTTAATTTTTTTTGCTCTTCTACAAGCTTATCAAGCTCTTCTATTTTTGCTTCTACATCTATTCTTGGGAACATAACTTCTCCTTTATTAACTTTAGTTCCAGGAGTTGTTCCATCAAATGATGATAAACTGTCCCAAGTAATAACGTCTGCATTTATTTGAGCATTTATTTTTTTACTTGTAGTAGGCAAAAAGGCTGATATTAATACTGATATCATTCTTAATGATTCTACTAAATTGTATAATACTGTACCTAATCTTTCTTTTTTTGTATCATCTTTTCCAAGTATCCATGGTGTGGTTTCATCTATATATTTATTAGTTCTTCTAATTAATGTCCAAACATGATCAAGTGCTTCAGGAATTTTAAGATCATCTATAGCACTTTCTACCTTACCTGGAATTGAAAGAGCAAGTCGAATAAGTTCATTATCCACATCAGCTTTTTCTGCTGGTTTTGGTATAACACCATCAAAATATTTTTCTATCATAGTTACTGTTCTAGATAATAAGTTTCCTAAATCATTAGCTAAGTCTGAATTTGTTTTCTTTATAAATATTTCATTAGTAAATATTCCATCAGACCCAAACGGTATTTCATGAAGCAAATAATATCTTACAGCATCCACTCCAAATTGATTAACGAGTATTACTGGATCTACTACATTTCCTCTAGATTTTGACATTTTTACTCCACCATCAAAAAGAAGCCATCCATGACCGAATACTTGTTTTGGAAGAGGTAAATTTAATGCCATAAGCATTATTGGCCAATAAATTGTATGAAATCTTAATATGTCTTTTCCTATTAGATGTACATCGGCTGGCCAAAATTTATCAAAAAGAGATGTATCTTCTCCATTATATCCAAGCGCCGTTATATAGTTTGCCAAAGCATCTACCCATACATATATAACATGTCCTGGATCAAATTCTACAGGTATTCCCCAGTCAAAGGTTGTTCTTGAAACACATAAATCTTGAAGACCTGGTTTTAAAAAATTATTTATCATTTCATTTTTTCTTGATTCTGGTTGTATAAACTCGGGATGAGTCTCTATATATTTTATAAGTCTATCAGCATATTTTGACATTTTGAAAAAGTATGCTTCTTCCTTTGCTTTCTCTACAGGTCTTCCACAATCAGGGCATTTCCCATCTACTGCTTGAGTTTCTGTCCAAAACGATTCACATGGGGTACAATACCATCCTTCATATGCGCCCTTATATATGTCACCTTGATCATATAATTGCTTAAATATTTTTTGAACTGCTTTTTTATGATATTCATCTGTAGTTCTTATAAACTTATCATAGCTTATATCCATCATCTTCCATAGTTCTTGTATACCAGCTACTACTTTGTCTACATACTCTTTTGGAGTAACTCCTTTTTCCTGGGCTATTCTTTGAATTTTTTGACCATGTTCATCTGACCCTGTTAAGAACATTACATCATAACCTGTGAGCCTCTTAAATCTAGCAATTGCATCAGCTGCAACTGTTGTATAAGTATTCCCAATATGTAACTTCGCTGATGGGTAATAAATTGGTGTAGTAATATAAAAAGTTTTTTTAGTCATAATTTTCTCCTGCCTCTCGTATTTAAATTATTTATAGGTCTTTGCTTTTATTCACATCATATTTAACTTTAAATTACAATAATCTTGCTTGCTATTATTGCCTGGGAAATAGAAAAAGCCTCTAAACAGAAAAATTTCTGTTTAGAGACGTATTTAACGTTTTACCACTCTAATTCATTCATACATCACTGTAAGAATCTCAATAGGTGATTATTATCACCTGTCAATATAACGGTTGAACCCGTATTATCTCAATAATAAAATTAAAAAGTCTACTTTTTAGTATACTTTTTACGTTTTTACTAAAACAATCTGCTTAGAGGCCATGTTCATAAACTAGCATGCTACTGACTTCCACCATCTTCAGCTCTCTTTTAACATTTAGTCTTATTACTCTTCTCATCATTGCATTTATTAAAATAATTGTATTGCAAACAAATCCTTATGTCAATAATTTTTTCCAAAAACTATTGAATTATTATGATCGAATTGTGATAATGTCCTATTATACCGAATTTGATTATGTCCCAAAAAGAATATAGTATAATAAAACCTCATGACTAAGAAATGAGGTGGACAAAATCAGAAA
>NZ_JAHLEC010000203.1 GCF_018861705.1 Clostridium psychrophilum
ATTTTTGCAAAACATAGTAATCCTCCTCTACGTACTGATTTTGATATTATTATATCATAATTACTACGTTTGGAAGTAATTACAAGCTTTTTGTGGGATAATCATATTATAGAAACATCTGAAGTTAAAAATAAATTAATGAATTATGCTGCATTGATGCATGATATTGGAAAGATAGGAATTGCGGATGCAATTCTCTTAAAACCAGGAAAACTAACACCTAAAGAATTTAATATAATGAAAACTCATACAATAATTGGTGAAAAGATACTTGGTAATTCAAAACGAGATGTTATCAAAATGGGTTGTGAAGTAGCATTAAATCATCATGAAAAATGGGATGGTAGTGGTTATCCATCAGGGCTTATAGGCAATAATATTCCTTTGACCGCTAGAATAGTAACTATTGCAGATGTTTTTGATACATTAGCTAACGAGAGAGTATATAAAAAAGCTTATCCTATTGAGACTTGTATCAAAATATTAAAAGAAGAAAGGAATAAACATTTTGATGGCGAATTAGTAGATCTTTTTCTAAGTAAAATTGATACAATTTTGAGGTATAAGGACATCCTTGATCTAAAGTTTAAACAAGTGAAAAAAGAAGATATTTTCACAGTAATATTCAATGATTCTTTAGGTGTATTTATAAAAAATCTAAAGGATGAACAATTCTACTAATACAGTAATCACTTTTATTTAATAGTTATCTTTTATAACAATTTTAAAATACCAGATAAACCTTGCTTTTTACTCAAGTATTATCTGGTATTTTTATCAAATATCTATTATTTATTTAATATCTGTCTAAACATATTAAATTATTATATCAAAAAATATTTTCTAAAACAATATTACTATTAGCGTTTGTAAAGGTATATATATTAGATATTATTTTATAACTTAAATTTTTGGACCATACCATTCATTTTTTCCGCTAACATAGCTTGGCTTTGAGATATCTTTGTTATTTCTTGAATTGCCATAACTGATTCGTTAACACTTGCTAATATTTCCTCTGAACTAGCGACTGATTCTTCAGCTGTAGCTGATACATTTTCAATTGCTTTATTAACTTCTGATACTGTTTTATTTACAATATTCATTGAATTTCCAATACTTGAATATAAATCATTAAATACCATAGCATCATCACCATATTGCTTACTTGTATCTACAAACGATTCATAATCCCGCTTAACTTTATTTACTATAAAGTTCAATATATCCTGAGTATTAGTAGAAAAATTCTTGAATGCTTTTTCAACTTTTTCAGTTACCTTTTCAATCCTTTTTACGGTTGTTTCTGAAGCTTCAGCTAACTTTCTAACTTCATCAGCAACTACGGCAAACCCCTTACCTTGCTCTCCTGCTCTAGCTGCTCTAGCTGCTTCAATGGCTGCATTAAGTGCAAGAAGATTTGTCTGACTTGCTATATTTTCTATTTCTTGTGCCATTATCTTAACTTCACTGACAACCAAGCCTTCTTCAATCGCTTTTAATATATTTTCTTGCTTTTCCATATATATTTTATTTGTGGTACTAAGGTTACTTTCAGCAGCTTTTCTAACTCCAGTTGCTTTTACTTTTATGCCCTTTGCAATCTCACTCCCTTTATTTGCACGTCCATTAACATCAGTCACATTCTCTGCAATGCTCTGTGTAGTTGCATTTACCTCTTCTGTTGTAGCACTTAAGTGTTTTGCTCCGAGTGATACTTGTCTTACTGATTCATTGACAATATCCATTTTTGCTGATATTTCTTCAGTTGTAGCAGATAGTTCTTCACTGGTAGCACCTACATCAGTAGCGCTTTCTGATATTTCTGTAATTAACGTTTTTAAGTTTGTTATAGCTTTATTTAGAGCCCTTGCTAAAATCCCTATTTCACTTTCATTGTCAAGATTAACAGTTTTTGATAAGTCATTTTCAGAAAGTGCATTAGCAACAACTAGAACCTTTTTTATCTGCTTTGAAATTGAAATAGATATTATTAACCCGAGTACAATAGCAATAAAAAATCCTAGAACAGTCACTAGCATAATTTTAACGCGTGCACTATTAAACGATGATTGAGTATTTTCATAATTCACTTTTGCCATATCCGTATCTAATTTTTGTTCTTTGTCTAAAACTTTAAACATATTTTCTTTTATTTGGGCTAGATTTGGAAAAGATTCATTTGCTTTGGCGTAGTTATTATTACCAACTTCTTTAATTATGACATCTCTTGCCGTATGATACTGTATAATTATTTTTTGAAATTCTGCAAACTGTTGCCTATCTGAATCAGTTGTAATTGTAGTCTTATATTCTGCGATAATTGGGTTAGTTTTAGTTTTAAGATCTGTAATAGCATCTTTATTTATTTGTAAATCACTTCTATCTTTAGGGTCGACAAGTAATAATTCATATGCCCCCACTTGTAGAAAGTTTGGCTTTTTCTAAAAAAGTAATGGAAAGCAAAAGGTTTAAGACTGCCGTGGTGGTGTCAAATAAATATCATTTAAAAAGGGTATCTCTTATGAGTAAAAGATTAAAAATGAATACTAGTTATTCTGGCATTTTCGTTTCAAAATATAAATTTAATGAATATACGGGATATGTAAGAGAAGTGTTTGGTGTCATAAAATTTTTGATATTAAAAAAATAGGGGAGCAACAAAAATTGAAAAATCAAAATTCACATTATTAATAGTGTGATTAAGCCACAAAAAGCTATATTTTCTCCGGTAGGAGTTAAGCTATTTCAAATTTTAGGCTATGCCTCTTGAAAATATTGTAAATTAATATGAAAATTTCAATAAAA
>NZ_JAHLEC010000204.1 GCF_018861705.1 Clostridium psychrophilum
GATTTTGTCCACCTCATTTCTTAGTCATGAGGTTTTATTATACTATATTCTTTTTGGGACATAATCAAATTCGGTATAATAGGACATTATCACAATTCGATCATAATAATTTCCAAGTAAATAAGAAACTCTATTGACTAATATCGAAATATGGAGTAAAATAAAGATTCGAGTCAAATACTCATAGACAGTTCGCAACCATCCTGTCTTAAAATAAAACTATGGAGGCGCAAAATTGAATATTAAATTAAATGAAGGAACTATGTCTGTAAAAATAAGAAAAATCGTTTTTGCAGCAATGGTGGCTGCTATTTATGCGGCTTTAACTCTAAGCTTGTCGTTTTTCAGCTTTGGAGTTGTTCAATATCGTATATCTGAAGGACTAACTATTTTACCTTATTTTGCATCCTTTTCAATTCCTGGATTGCTAATAGGTTGTATAGTCTCTAATATTATAAGTCCACTAGGTATTATGGATATGGTTTTCGGTTCCCTTGCAACTTTTATAGCTGCGATTATAACTTACTACATTGGTAAGAGCAAATTAAAGTTCAAAAGAATACTTGCTCCACTTCCTGCTGTAGTAGTAAATGCCATTGTTATAGGCATGCTGTTAAAGCTATTATATGTTAAGGACATGCCCCTTTTACTTTGTATGCTGCAAGTTGCATGGGGAGAATTAGTCTGTTGTTATGGAATTGGATTACCTCTTATTTATATTATCGAAAAAAACTCAATTTTGAGGAATTTTTTTAGATAATTATAAAAAAGCAATGTGATTTTGCTTATTAGTTTAATATTTATTATTTTGTATATACAATTGTAATAATAGATGTATTTGATATTTTATAAAAAGAAAGAGGAATTTTAATTAATGAATAAAGTTGAAACTAAAAAAGTGAAATTTGATGAACTAGGACTAAACGAATCCGTACTCCAAGCAATAACCGATTTGAAATTTGAATATCCATCTGATATCCAAGCAAAAGCTATTCCAGTTATACTAGATGGCTTTGATATTATAGGTCAAGCTCAAACAGGAACTGGTAAAACATTAGCTTTTGGTGCCCCTGTTTTAAGCAGAATGGAAAAATCAAATGGTAAAATTCAAGCAATAGTAATGTCTCCAACAAGAGAACTTGCAGTGCAAGTTGCTGAAGAACTTCAACGTATATCAAAACATGAAAGAATTAAGATATTACCAATTTATGGTGGTCAATCTATTGATAGACAAATATCCGCTTTAAAAAGAGGAGTAGATATTGTAGTTGGAACTCCTGGAAGATTATTAGATCATATTAGAAAAGGGACTTTAAAACTAGCAAATGCTAAATTTCTTGTTATAGATGAAGCTGACGAAATGTTAAACATGGGCTTTATTGACGATATAGAAAGTATTATAAGCAATTTAAGTGAAGATAGACAAACTTTACTTTTCTCAGCTACTATGCCAAGAGCTATTAAAATATTGTCAAAGAAATATATGCATCCTGAAACAAAAACTATTGCAATAGAAAAGAAATCATTAACAGTTTCAAAAACTAAGCAATATTATTATGAAGTAAATAATAAAAACAAATTTGAATCATTATGTAGAATACTTGATGTTGATGCTCCTAAAACTTGTATACTATTCTGTAAAACTAAAAAGGGTGTTGATCAATTAGTTGATGCATTACAACCTAGAGGTTATACTGTAGAAGGTATGCACGGAGATATGAAACAAAGCCAAAGAATGAACACTCTTAAAAAATTCAAAGAAGGTAATTTGAACTTTTTAGTTGCAACTGATGTAGCTGCAAGAGGAATAGATGTAGATGATGTTACTCATGTAATCAATTATGATTTACCACAAGATAGCGAATCATATATACATAGAATTGGTAGGACTGGTAGAGCTGGTAAAGAAGGTACAGCTTATAGTCTTATAACAAGACGTGAATCATCAGCTATTAGACAAATAGAACGTGATACTAAAAGTGTAATTAATAAAAAAGCTGTACCTAGTATTACTGATATATTTGCTGCAAAATCAGAAACTATTCTTGATTCAATAAAATTAGTCTTAAAAGAAAATTTATATGAAAACTTTCTTCCACTAGGACAAAATCTTATAGCAGAATTTGGTGATGAAGATGTAGCCGCTTCTCTAATAAAAATTATTTTTGATAAAGAAGTTAACTATAACTATGCAGATGATAGTAATACAACAACATCTGACAGTGTTAGACTATTCTTATCTATAGGAAGAATGGACGAAGTCATGACTAAAGATATTATAGCTTTCCTATGTGAAACTGCTAATATCAATAAAAATGATCTTGGTCGTATTGATATTTTAGATAAATTCTCTTTCTTAGATGTGCCTGGTAACTTAGTTGATTCTATATTAAACAATAGTTCAGGTAAAAGATTAAATAGTAGAAAAGTAAATATCGAAGTAGCTAAATCTAGACGATAGATTTGTTAAACTAAAAGAGCACTTATTAATAAGTGCTCTTTTTTTTATGGATTTTTTTATGATTTTATTTTTTGACTTGTTGTAAAATGAAGTTGAACCAATAAAAATCCATAGCGGATTAATTCTGTGTTATGCTTTAATCGTCACAACTAAAACACACAGGAGGATAATCACTATGGAATA
>NZ_JAHLEC010000205.1 GCF_018861705.1 Clostridium psychrophilum
AAAGCCTTTTTGTCATACCTGCTATTATTTCACTTATAGTATTACATCCAAATAAATACTTTTGTTCCTCAAATATGGAATTGTTAATTATTGTTTTCCGAGTACACTCTATAGTATATTCTAATTACCGCCTTTTAACTAGCCCTTTCATTCAGCACAAAATAATTAGTCCGCAAAAACAAGAGTATTCAATAAAAGCAGTTAGGAATAGTGAGAAAATCTTCTATTTCTTGTAGGATTTCTTTATTTCAATTAACCTATCTAATTACATGATTGTTTAAGAGCATTAGAGATACTTTTTAAATTTTCTATTTTCTGATATAATGTAAATATTGTGTTAAAAAGAACACATTAACCCTATATATGTAATATAAACCAATTATATGTATAAAGATTTATTAACATTTTAAAGCAATCCTATAATCATAAAGTGCTTAATTTTAAAAGTGATTATTATTAAAGAAATTGTAGATTGCATACATAATTTAAAAAATAGTGTAGATTTTATCTTTTATTAATTTATAAATTTTTATCTACGCAAAATGTAACATACATTTAAAATAAATATTGGAGGTAAGTATATGAAAAAAACATTAGCTTTAGTCGCAATCTTATTAACTCTAGCCGGTTCTCATACTGTATTTGCTGCTAGTGGAGTAGTAAATGCAAGTACATTAAACGTTAGACAGAAACCTTCACTTAAATCCTCAGTTTTAACTTCTATAAAAAGAAACACGAAGATAAATACTTTAGGGAAAAGTGGTGCTTTTTACAAAGTAACTTACAAAGGAAAAACTGGATATGTGTCTACTTCATACATAAAAATGGTACAAGCTTCCACCGTTTCATCAAGTTCATCATCTAAAGTAAACACTGTTGTGTCAAAAGCACATAAATTACTTGGAACTCATTACAGATATGGTGGAACATCCCCCTCTACTGGTTTTGATTGTTCAGGGTTGACTCAATACGTTTATAAAAGTGTCGGTGTTGCTTTGCCAAGAACAACTTATCAGCAGGTAAGAAAGGGTAAAAACATTAGTATAAAAAATCTTAAAGCAGGGGATTTAGTTTTTTTTATAGGAAATGAACATGTAGGATTATATATCGGCAACAACAAATTTATACAAGCACGAAAAACTGGTACAGTTATTCAGACAACTCAATTAAGTGGTTATTGGAGATCATCATTTACAGCTGCAAGAAGAATACTTTAAAAAATAATATAAAATAATAATTAATAAAGAACATCAGAATGATGAAAATCGTTTTGATGTTCTTTTTGCTTCTACTTTAACAACATTTTGGAAGCTTCAAGTCTTCCATCTTCTATAAATATGCCCTATCATTCATAAAATAACTAAGCGTTAGCAAACTGTCACATAAGTTTACATTTTTTAAGACTATTTCTTCCGGTACTTTTAAATCTACTGATGCAAAATTCCATATACCCTTAACTCCATTTTCTACCATCATGTTAGCAACTATTTGTGCGTTATTTTTAGGGACACAAATTATTCCGATGTTTGTTGGTGTCACTTTTAAAAAACTTACTAATTTGTCTATGTTTGTCACCGTAATATTTTGAATTGTTAATCCTATAAGCTTTGGATTAGCATCAAAAATACCAACTAATTTAAAGTCTAATCTTTGAAATCTAGTATAACTAGCAATAGCTTGTCCAATATTTCCTGCACCTACTATTACCATCTTATATTTTTCACAGAGTCCTAATACCTTACTAATTTCGTTCAACAATTCTTTAATTTTATAACCTGACCTCTGTTGCCCAAACTTTCCCAAACAATTTAAATCTTGCCTTATTTGAGTTGCACTAAAACCAATTTTTTCAGCCAATTGGTTTGAGGATATTCTTATAACATCATTTATTAAAAGTTCTCTCAAATATCTATGATATTTAGGTAGCCTTGTAATAACTTGCTTTGGTATATTCCTTTTTCTTTCCATGATTTACACTCCTCTGCAAAAAAATCAAACTCATTATGAAATAATACATTTCTTTTAATGTTCTTATTTCATAATGAAGACTTTAGTATTAATATGTTCAAAAACAATAACGATATTTTCTAAAGATTATTACAGTTTTATATATGATTTTGTTAAATAATTATATTGATATCTATTTGTTTTAAGATGATTAGAAGATTTTTCATTACTATTTTGTTGATTTAATTCAATTAAAAAATTATTGACTTTACGTAAAGCCACTTGCTTATGTATTATGGTACTTTGTTTATATTTTTTAACATCTTTAAGATAAAATTGATATTTATCAAAATGTTTTTTGTTTAATATAAAACCTTTATCAACATTGTTTGAGAAATACCAATCAATATATTGTTTTACATCTTTAAGATAAACATTAATAGTACATCTTCTTTTATACTTTTTCATTAAAAAACATTCAAAATAATAAACAATTATAAACCAATCTGATTTACTTTGAAAAACATCTAAATCAATTCTATTATTTATATTGGATCAATTGCAATAACAAGTTGAACCAATTTGTATTTATGACTTAAATCGTTGAATTTACTTATGCTGCATAAATTATATCTAATTGTGCTTCGAATAGATCTTCAGGAGT
>NZ_JAHLEC010000206.1 GCF_018861705.1 Clostridium psychrophilum
TAATTACTAAATTTACCATTGTTCGTGTTATGCAATGGTCTTTTTGTTATGCAATGAAATTAACAACTACTTTCGCAAATTTACACTTGACTTTAACTAGCTGGTCTAAGTAAATATTTCTGCATAAATGTTTTTTTATATTATTTTGCATCATACAATAAATTCATTTTTTATTGTCTATACTAATCATTTATTATACATTTTTCTTCAATTTCTGAATGAATGTAATTATATCTCTCTACTAATTTCAGCCCTTTAGAAGATATATTTATTTTATCCTCATAAATTACAGTTACATTATTGTTATATTTAGTGCTGAAACTTCCGCCTTTTACAAAGACTTCTCTTTCTTCATATTTTATAAGCCCTAATTTCTTTAGTTTCTTTAAATACGAAGTAAATTCTTGTATCTGTTTTGTTGGGCATTCCTCTGTTAATCTATAGTTTTCAATTTCAAACGGCATATCTGGCTGCATATAATTATCATAAATATCGATTAACATCTCACTTTCAAATGTATTTAATTCCATATTTTTCATCTCCCATTTTATAATTTATCCTACTAATATTATCTTTAAAATTTATTTTAATAACTTGTCACGTTGTTACTGTTTAATAGCTAATAGACAACATAATTTTCAAACGTTTATGTTTGATTATGTATGTTAATGTTCGTTTTATTGTTTTATTGTTTCATTGTATTTCATTTAATTTCATTTTACTGTATTCTGTAAACGCTGTCAATAGTTGAACCTAATATAGGCAATATTATACTAACTAAATATTGTTTATATTAAGTAGTTTATTTGATACTATTAATTAAAACTGATATTATTAAAATTGAAAAAGCACTGTATGTTACCCTATTACAATTATAAAATGTAAGACAAAACAGCATGTTAAAAAATATAGCAATTGTAAATTACATCCAACCATATCTCATAGAAAAATTGCAATTGCTTATGAACCTTGGGAGGAAAATAAAAATGGAAATCGCAACTTCGCAGATAATGAAAAATATTGATCGCTATTGTATAGACGTCTTAGGAATTCCGGGTATTGTGTTAATGGAAAATGCATCACTAACGGTAATGAAAAATATACAATCAAACAATAAGAATTTCGTAATTGTTTGCTCCAGTGGAAATAACGGTGGAGATGGTTTTGCAGTAGCAAGACATCTTTTTAATAGAGGAAATTATGTCAAGGTATTTTCTCTTGGCTTTGAGAAAAATATGAGTGCAGATACCCTGGTAAATTTTAATATTATAAAAAATATGGGTGTAGAAATAATAAAAGTAAATAACAATGAAGATTTGAAAACTTTAAGAGAAAGCATAATTCACTGTGACATGACTATTGATTCTATTTTTGGGACAGGCTTATGTAGAGAAGTTAAAGGCATTTACTCTTTAGCAATTAAAATTATGAATAATAATAGTAATTATATTTTGTCAGTTGATGTTCCATCAGGATTTGAATGCAATAGTGGAAAAGTAATGGGGATTTGCATTAGAAGTAATAAAACCGTTACATTTGGACTTTATAAAAAGGGATTTATTACATATGGTGCAGATGCTTTTACTGGAGAAATTGTTATTGAGAAAATTGGAATACCAAAAAAAGCAGTAGATAAATTTCATAAAAATGAATATATAATGGATATAGACTTTATTCAAAAGTTAATAAAAAAAAGAAATAAATATTCACATAAAGGTGATTATGGAAGAACACTTATTTTAGCAGGATCATTAGGGTTTACAGGTGCTGCATATATTGCAACGCAGGCTGCTGTTCGAAGTGGAGCTGGGCTTGTTACACTAGGCTGTGACACATCAATTCAAACCATACTAAGTGAAAAATTAGTTGAAGCTATGACTGCCTCAACTAATGATGAAAAAAAATTAGATTCCTTAATAACTAAAAGTGATTGTATTGCAATTGGTCCTGGACTAGGCAATAACCAAACCACTCTAGATTTACTTGAAAAAGTTTTATTAAATTCTAACTGTCCTGTTGTAATTGATTCAGATGGTTTAAACGTGCTTGATGGCAACCTTGAAATGCTTAAAAATAAGAAACATCGGATAGTTCTTACACCTCATATAGGGGAAATGGCAAGAATATCAGGGTTTTCAATAGATGAAATAAATGAAAACAAAATAGATATAGCAAAAGAATTTGCAATCAAACACAATGTTGTTTTATTACTTAAAGGATTTAATACAATAATTACGGATGGTAAAGCCCTGTACATTAACCCTACTGGGAGTAGTGCAATGGCATCAGGTGGCATGGGGGACTGCTTAACTGGCATTATAGCCTCTTTTATATCTCAAGGTTATGACGCCTTTACTGCAGCATGTGTTGGTGCGTATATTCATGGCTACTGTGGCGATAAGCTTTCGCAAAAAATGTTTTGTATAAATGCAAATCATATTATAGAAGCGCTCCCTTTTATAATAAAAGAAATTCAAAATTTATAATGATACTATGATTAAGCCACAAAAAGCTATATTTTCTCCGGTAGGAGTTAAGCTATTTCAAATTTTAGGCTATGCCTCTTGAAAATGTTGTAAATTAATATGAAAATTTCAATAAAA
>NZ_JAHLEC010000207.1 GCF_018861705.1 Clostridium psychrophilum
GAAGATCTATTCGAAGCACAATTAGATATAATTTATGCAGCATAAGTAAATTCAACGATTTAAGTCATAAATACAAATTGGTTCAACTTGTTATTGCAATTGATCATATTTATTATAGTTTAATTTAACTGATTTTCATCACTGCCCAAATTGGCATCTACTATTTGCCTTATTCTAAATCCTAGTGCAGAATATCTCTCAAAACTTCTGTTATTATTTTTCATAAAACTAATGGCTTTTCTCTCACCTACTAAAACAACCATGTTTTTTGCTCTAGTTATCCCTGTATAAAGCAAATTTCTGTTCATTAAAAGTGGAGGTCCCATAAACATTGGCATAATTACAACTTCAAACTCACTACCTTGACTTTTATGTATTGTTATAGCATATGCTAAAGCTAGTTCATCTAAATTTACTCCTTCATACTCTACACGCTTATCATCATCAAATATAACGATAACATTTTCATTATCATCATCAATATCATCAACATACCCTACGTCACCATTAAAAATTCCAGTACCATCTTCTGATTTTGCACTCATTTTATGCCATTTCATAGAATAATTATTTTTAAGTTGCATTACCTTGTCGCCTACTCTAAAAATAGTGTTTCTGTATTCCTTTTCCTTCTTACCTTTTAATTTGGGATTTAATGTTTCCTGAAGTCTTTCATTTAAATTTTCTATGCCTAGTATACCTTTTCTCATCGGTGATAATATTTGAATATTCTTCATCTTATCCCAATGCTTATTAAATTTAGGTAACCTTGTATTAATTAAGCTAATTATACTTTCTAAGATTTTCTCATGCTCATTGTTTTCAATAAAATAAAAATCTTTGTCCTTTTTATTTAAAATAGGCATCTCGCCATTATTAATTTTATGAGCATTCACAATAATCATGCTTTCCCTAGCCTGCCTAAAAATCTCATTAAGTTTAACTATTTTAACACATTTGCTCTCAATAATGTCTCTTAGTACATTCCCAGGTCCAACAGATGGTAATTGATCAACATCCCCAACTATTATAAGTCTAGTTCCAATGGTAATAGCTTTTAATAAACTATTCATAAGCATTATGTCTATCATTGAAGCTTCATCAATAATAAGCACGTCGCAATCCAATGGTGATTCCTCACTTTTAGAAAACTGCGATCCATCATCGCCACCTATTCCAAGTTCTAGTAACCTATGTATAGTTTTTGCTTCACGCCCAGTAGCTTCAGTCATCCTTTTAGCTGCACGCCCAGTCGGTGCCGCCATATATACTTTCATTCCCGCTTCTTCAAACACCTCTATAATACAATTGATTATAGTAGTTTTGCCAGTACCAGGGCCTCCTGTTATAACCTCCATACTATTTTCCATAGCGCCACAAATAGCAGTTCTTTGAGATACAGCAAAATGTATGTTTTTTTCTTTTTCGAATTCATTAATTTTCTCTTCTATATCTATCTCTAATTCATCATACTTTTCTACAGATAAAGTTATAATTTTTTTAGTTATACCTAATTCGCAATAATAAAAAGGCATAGTGAAAACACAATCTTCTTCTTCAATATTTTCTACTTTAAGTTTTCCTTGTAACACATTATCATAAATATTATTTTCTATTTCCTCATCAGTAACCCCAAGAATGTTTTTAGCTTGGTTATGTAGTTTACCGAGTGGCATATAAGTATTTCCAATAGCACAAAATTCATTAACCACATAATTAATTCCACTTTGTATTCTAAAAGGTGACTCCTTATCGATTCCTAAACTTCTTGCTATTCTATCAGCAATTTTAAATCCTACACCAGCAATGGTTTCAGTTAATACATAAGGATTATCTTGTACTGCCTTTATAGAATCTGCTCCATATTTTTTATATATTTTTACACATTGACTGGGTGTTACCCCATATGTTTGAAGAAATATCATTATATTTTTAACTTCACGTTGTTTAGAATATGATTCAAAGATTAATTGAATTTTCTTTTCTCCTATGCCATCAATTTCTTTCAATTTTTCTATCTCATTATCTAACACATTCATAGTCTCTTCACCAAAGCGCTGTACAATCTTTTTAGCAGTTACAGGACCAATTCCTTGAATAACTCCCGAAGATAAATATTTCTCTATACCTGAAAGTGAACTAGGTATAATTTCTTCACAGTGCTGTATTTTAAATTGTCTGCCAAATTGAGGATGATTAACCCATTCTCCGATTAATTTTAAATTTTGACCTTCACTAACGTATGGTACAATACCTACCACTGTTATTTGCTTTTTATCATCAAACAAATGAGCTATTATATACCCATTATCTTCATTATGGAATATTACATCTTCAATTATCCCTTGTATTTCTGGCATAAAATCTCCCCTATATATATAAGTTTATATATTAATATTATATCATATTTATTTTATATATTTTACATTTTATATTTTATCTTAAGTATACCCCTTGTATAATCTAATTATAAGTTTGATAAGAAACCTTCTTTAAATAATACGAATGATTTCTTACTTATCTTTATTAATGTTAATGTTTATTTTTATTCATTTCTAAAT
>NZ_JAHLEC010000208.1 GCF_018861705.1 Clostridium psychrophilum
AAATATGTGTCTTTGAATCCAATAAAAGAAGAAGAACTTCTCATTATAGAAAAGGCATCATCATAAAAAAATTAAATGTATAAATTGCGACAACTATGTTGACAAACTCCGGTGTCATGGTGCATAAAAATCACAAGGGATTGCAAAATGTAATTTAAGTTAAATTATAATCCCTATCACACTACAAATTAGTTGGTAGAAATATGATTCCGACTCATGTGAATTAATAGATAAAGCATTATTTTGGAGTATACTCTAAACAAATAAAAAGAAGCCCTAATTAAAGGGCTTCTAACTAAAAATAGGATTCAATTTAATTGTAGATTGTAACAAAAAGGTTTGAACCAGCACCCGTTGATATTGTTACCTTATGTCCAGAAATTTGATGTGTTTCATTCATGATTTGACTAAAATCGCTTCTATTATAAATCTGATTTCTGTCTTTCATTTAAGATGGTTCTTCCATAGTAATCATTTTTTACTATTCACTGTTTTTGTGTTTTTCTTTACACTACTAATTTTATGTTTGTTATATCAACAAGAGATAAGACGACACCTTTAATTGAATTTTCAAATGTAAAACATGGTGCACATTTGAATAAATACCATTTTCCATTTTTACTTTGAATTTCCTTCTCGGACGAAATATGACTGTTTAATACTTCACTTGCACCTATATTTAAGTCATCATTAATCAAATTATTAGATATATGATGCATTGGGCGTCCAATATCCTGAGTTATAAGGTTTATCTCTTTAACAATGCTCGGTGTAAACTTTCTTACACAAAGATTTTCATCTAGAAAAACAATCCCAATATCAGTACTGTTTAGATAGTTTGTCATATCATTGTATAAATCATACAATTCTTTATTCTTATACTTATAATGGGTGTTAATCTCTTGTAATTCATTATTTACTGATTGATATTCTTCGTTTTTACTAAGTAAATCTTCATTGTAAGAACGCTGGAATTTCTTTGATACTTGGAGGCAATCCTTGGTAAGCTTTAATTCTCCTTCTAGTTGTATAATTCTTTCATTCGTTTTTATTTCTAAATCATTTTTTTCTGTAATTAAATTTATAACTGGCATTATATCTTTCATAATGCATATCTCCTTTTGTTTTAATATTCTTTATATTTATTCAATTATGTTACATTTAGTTTGTAAGCTTTACTTTTATCTACAATTAAAAAATTTTCATAATATTACTTTTTCTATATTTAAATTTAACTTTTGAGTTTATTTTTGTTTTAGCGTAGATAACGATAATTGAACATGCTATGATTATATCAGTTCTAACTATCGTTATTGGCTATTATTTATAATCTTTAACAAAAATCCTCTAAATATTTAATATATTTTAAGAGAGAAAGGATGTGTTATTGTAATATGTATAAATTTACACTTAAATTACAACAAGTTAGGAAGCGCAAAGATATGACACAAAAAAGATTAGCATTTGTAGCAAGTGTATCTCAAAGCCATATTAGTGAGTTAGAAAGAGGTCACGAAAGCCCCACATTAAAAACTGTAGAAAATCTAGCTGATGCACTTAAAACACACCCATATGATTTATTAGAAGTGGATAGCTTTAAAAATAAAAAACACTACATCAAATAAGTTGGATTTAACAATATAACTGGGGTGATGTTGTTGGGAGTGGAAGAAAAAACAAAAAATAACAGATGCGTTTATGAAATATAAAGAATTATTAGATGAGGGCATTATAACAGAAGAAGAATTTCCTATTAAGAAAAAAGAATTATTAAGAATAATAATAAAATAATAAAATATAAAGGTAATTAGGAAGGGGCGAAGTCCATCTAATTACCTTTAATCTTACTAAATAATGTGGAATATTTTAAGTAGTACAATTATAACAACCACGTCACCAATTATCTCTAGCATATAATTCACACTTCTTTTTATCCTTAAATCATAGAGTATTTATATCGTACTTTACTATCAATCTCTTATATCATATCATAGTTTTCGACAAAAACATACAAAAGCAGACACACAGACCCTATATATACCATTTCAATTCTATCTTCAATCATAAATACACTCCAAATTATAATTTAAGAAGCAAGTTTTTACATTGTAACATAAAATTTGAATTTAATTATTGTTTCTATGCCTTTGTATATAATCAGATACTATTATTATTATTATTATTATTATTATTATTTGCCTCTTTAATATAGAAGTGTTAGTGTGTAAGCTCAGGAGGTGACTATAATAGTTAATGATAAGCTATATTCAATAGATCAAATATGTGAGTTATTTGAAACATAAAATTTTAATTTAAGATATATAGAAAAAACCGTGGGTTTAGATATTAAGCGAAATAATTATAGCAAAAAAATATATAGTCAAAAAAATATTAAAACATTAAAATTCATATTTGAATTAAATGATCAATTGCAATAACAAGTTGAACCAATTTGTATTTATGACTTAAATCGTTGAATTTACTTATGCTGCATAAATTATATCTAATTGTGCTTCGAATAGATCTTCAGG
>NZ_JAHLEC010000209.1 GCF_018861705.1 Clostridium psychrophilum
CTAATTTTGATAATACAAATTTATTATTTTCTATTGATACACCTTTAAGTTTTTTTATATTATCAGATACGTATTTTAATTTGTTATTTAATAGGGTCAATCTATCAGTTAAGTATTCTTCAACATCTAAAGGTACTTTAAAATCAATACTTTCTTCTTTGTATTTTAGCCATTCTGATTCATTCATAAGATACTCTTCAAATGGGATATGCTGCTTACTTCCGATAATAGATATATCTCCAGAACGAATGGCATTTTTAAGTTCAGTGAATGCTGCTAATTCATAATATTTTTTATCTATATTTCCCTCTTGGTCATAAACATATTCTTCCCATTGACTAGTTACAAAATCTAAAGGAGCATCATTTGGCATCTTTCTTTTACTTGTGTTGTTAACTTCTTTTATAGTTTCTAATGCTTTTAATATAGGTGTTCCTGACTTAGATGCTTTAAATTCAAGCACCTTTAATAATCTAGGAGTATACCTTCTAAGATTACTATACTTTTTAGCTATTAAATCTAAAGTGTTATATTCTTTAGGTCTAGTAATTTCAGATATTTCGGCTATTGATTGTACAAATGCTTCCCAGGGCATGATATTTTCGATATTCTTAAAATCAACTGAAGTTTTCCCTTCTTCTTTGGTTTTAATTATCAAATTTCCAAGCTCCACATAATTGTGAAGACCTAAATTTGCTTTTTTTCCATTTTTTTTAATAAGATTCTCTTGCTCTTTTTTACCAAATGATTGAATGTTTTGTACTTGAATATCATGTATTTGAATCGCTTGATCTATAAGCTTTTCACAAAATTTAATTAAATATATTGAAAGAATAGAATATCTTTTTTTAGCATCAAACCTTTTAAAATCATACGCTTCATATTTTGAACCCAATTTACATAACTCTTCAATTTTATTATTATGAATACTACCTAAATCAATATTTTCTAACGCTAGACTACGAATGTATTCAATTCTATCAGCAATTTCATTAAAAGTTTTTGACGATGACTTGCCTGGTACTGCACGTAACCATGATAATTTAGTTTTTATATCTCCATCCTGAACTGTTATTAAATTATCTAATTGCTGTTTGTTTGCAATAGTTACTGAATTATCTATTAAATTAAAAATAGAATCTTGAATATCCTCTTTAACTTGCCAAACTATTTGTTCAATACTTCTTATTGAAGGAATTATTACTTTGTTTTTTCTTAATATATCAAGTGCATAGTTTACAAGCCTAACAGAATTGGTTTCACTTTGAGTTATTAGCATGAGTTCATCAAACAAAAATGCTTCTATATTTTTATTATATTTTTTATAATTAAATAATTTACAAATAGATTCTAAATGCTCATATTTAGTATTTTTTCTATTAAAATATTTATAAAAGTCCTCTGAATCTACATCTAATTGATTAGCAACATAATGTATTATTTTCATAGGTATATTTGTGAATTCAACTAATGGCCATCCTGAATGTCTTAAAATAGTTAATTGTAATACAAACCCAAGTTTATTATAATCAAATCTATAAGTACTTATTATATCCATATCTTCAACACTTAAAGTATAGTAATAAACTAGTTCCTTTTCTGTTATATCATCTGAAATCTTCATTAATTCAGCTCTTTGGTTAGTTGTTAATAATTCTCTTCTGTTTAAGTACATAATAAAATCCTTTCTAGAATTGAACTATAGAATATAGTTCATCCTTTTGCTCTTGATTTATTCCTATATACTTTAAAGTAATAGTTTGGTTACTGTGGTTAAATGTATCCATTATGAGACCAATATTGTAACTGCTTGCATTGTATGTCCAATACCCCCAACTTTTCCTCAAAGAATGTGTTCTAAAATTCTCTATGCCTAGTGAATTAGCAGCATTTTTTAATATCCTATAGGCTTGTACAGTACTTATATGCCCACCTTTTTTACTAATAAATATATACTCATTAAGTGTAAGTTTAGATTCTATAATGTAATTTTTTAATGCACATTTTATTTCTTTATTCAATTTTATTTTCTTTTCTTTACCAGTCTTCTGCTCATTTAATGTGAAATATTCTTTAAATTTTATATTCTCATTGAATATGTCAGAAACTTTAACTTTAACTACATCACCAATTCTTAATCCAGTATTCAATTGAAATTTACATAACAGCCAGTCTCTATCAATTTTACCTTTTAAAAATATAAGTAAATCATTTATTTTCTTTTTATCTCGTATAGGTTCTACTATCAAATTTTTCCACTCACTTTCTCTTTTGCTCTATGTAATATTTACTACTTATATAATATAAAACATTACATAAAAATGCAAAAGAAAAAAAGCTTCGTTATAAAAATTAACTGAAGCCTAGATGTATCAGTAGGTAACGATATATCTAGTAATGTAATATTTATTGTATTTTATTACATTAGAATTTTTAAGGAATCCACTATTTTTACCATATATTTGCTTGAATGTTAGTCAGCTTTTCTTAACGGTACTTTTGCACAAATTGCGAGCCCTACCCCTAT
>NZ_JAHLEC010000210.1 GCF_018861705.1 Clostridium psychrophilum
TACCCCTGAAGAACTATTTGAATCTCAATTGGATATAATTTATGCAGCATAAGTAATTTCAACGATTTTAGTATAAATACAAATTGGTTCAACTTGTTATTGCAATTGGTCTTTTCTTCTTTTTTTAAATTTTATCAAAATAAATAATATTATTAAGGCAATTACAACATATTTTATTATATTTGATTGTAGTACAGATTTAAGAGTATATTTAGATAATATATTAGGAAGCGTCAAGTCTTTTTTAGTATAATTTATTCCGCTAGACAAATCTAGATTGTAAGAATTGCCATCTAGAGTAATTACAGCTTTGCTTATTAACTGACCTTTTTTAATTGGGGATAGGTTTGTTTTGTTCAGCTTAGTTTTAATATCTGGAGCCTTAGTTGAATTCTTAGGTTTAACAACGTAAAGATCTTTTGAAGCAAGAAGTGGAAGTATAGTGCCATCTTTAAGTTTCAATTTTGAGACAACTTCACTTTTACTAAACTGCTTAGATAACTTGAAATTATTATATCCGTAATCCAATAGCTTTCTACTGTCAGGGAAAAAAGTTTTCTTAGAGTCATGAACAAGAGCAACTATAAGTTTATGACCATTTCGATTAGCTATAGCAATATACGAGTGCTTTGATTGAATAGTATAGCCTGTCTTACCACCTTCACAACCAGGATAATAGTATTGATCGTTTTTTTGTATTAGCCTATCTTCATTCCAAAGAGGACGTACAACTTTGGATTTATTTGTTGCTGGTATTTTATGCGAAGAAGTTGTTGATAACTTACTATACTCTGGATGCTTAGTAAGTTGTTGCATAATCAGAGATAAATCGTAGGCTGAAGTTTTATGCTTAACATTATATAGCCCATTAGGATTAACAAAATTAGTATTCTTACAACCCAGAGAATCTGCTTTTTCATTCATAAGTTTTACAAAATTCCCTACGGAACCACTTGTGTGTTCTGCTAAGGCTACAGCGCAGTCATTAGCAGAGACTAATATTAATCCATATAGTAATTCTTTTATAGAAAATTTTTCGCCTTCAATTAGGTATATTTTAGAGCCATCAACAAGTGCGGCATTTTTACTTACTGTAACCATATCATTTAAATGTCCTTTTTCTAAGACTAAAAGTATAGTCATTATTTTAGTCGTTGAAGCTGGAGGGTAAGCTGAATCTTTGTTTTTTTGATAAAGAAGTTTACCCGTAGTTGCGTCCAGTAAAACGACACTGTCAGCAGAAACGACTGGTGGGGTTACTAGTGCTGAAGCTGCTGAAGTTGAATTAAAAAGTAATAAAAGTGATGCAATTAATACTGTGAATAACTTTTTCATAGGTTCCCTCCCAGTTTTTCAATATTTACAGTATATCAAAAAAATCCTTTCTTAGCGATAGTATTTACGCAAAGTTGTCAATAATTCTATATGTGAGGGAAAATTAGTTAAATATGTTTTTAATTATAAAGGCATATAAGGAGGAAACATGAAAAATAAAGAAAAAATAATAGGTTCAATAGTTATTTTATTTATAACTATTATATTTATAGGTACTGGCTACATAATATCAAGTCCAAAAAAAAATGTTACAGCAACAGATTATAAGGACGTATTTGTAGAAACTGATAAAACTACAAATACTAAGGTTGCAGATGTGGGTGTAGCAGAGGATAGTGCTAATAAAGTAGCGAGTAGCAGCAATAAGGTAGCTGATAGTAGTACTAAAACAACAGAAAGTAGTTTAAAAGTAGCAGATGGCAGTACGAAGGCAGAAAATAGTAGTATTAAAGTAGATATAAAAGGGGCTGTAAAAAATCCCAGTGTTTATGAAATAGAAAATGGAAGTAGAGTAACTGATCTTATAAAACTAGCAGGGGGTGGCACTAAAGATGCTGATCTTGATGCCACTAATTTATCTTTAAAATTAAAGGATGAAGATTGTATTATAATTTCTAAAAAAGGTGAAGTAGCTAAAGCACTACCTACGCAGAGCACAAGTACTTTGACTAAGAGTGATACTAATGATTCACAAGGTTCAAGTTCTAATACCAAGAAAGATGACGCTATTATTAATATAAATACTGCTAGTAAAGAAGAGTTAAATACTCTTACAGGTATAGGAGATGCTAAAGCAGATGTTATAATTGAATATAGAGAACAAAATGGAGGATTTAAGTCTGTGAATGAACTTACAAAAGTGGGAGGTATTGGGGAAAAGACATTGAATAAGTTTATAGACAAGATAGATATAAAGTAATTAATCAAATCATCTCCTGGGTGGCGGTAACAAATTATATGGAAAACATGTATCATTATATAATTTTAGGATACAATATACAAATGAGGATGAATAATTGATACTATAATGATTAGAAATAAACAATGGTGAATTGAAAAAGTAACTTCCACTTTGCAGAGTTAACTTCCACCGTAAAAAGAGTTGAAAAAGTTTTTCAATAAAAAAACGTTTATTTTTGCTATTCTTCTAACAA
>NZ_JAHLEC010000211.1 GCF_018861705.1 Clostridium psychrophilum
AATGTTAAATTTAATTAACACATTCATTTATCCTTTTTATATTTTAAAGGTTACTTAAATTTGCAAATCACTTATATTATCAGGATATATTAAACTACAAGTCTACAACTATTAACAGCTATTAATTGTGATACACTGCTAAAGTGTTTTAATAACCACCGATTGGAAAGTAGGATATATTATTATAAATGGATTCATAATTAATATAAAACTTGTGTTTATTTTTAAATTTTATTATAATGAATGTTAGTAGTGTGCTGAGGAGGTTAACAACTAGTGGAAAAAGATGTTTGTTTTGTGCGAAATATTGATAATATATTATCAATTAGTGACGAAAAGTTATCTCATAAACTTTTAATTAAATATCAAGTTTTAGAAAAATCAGTTGAAGAATCTAATCAACTTATAAGCAAAGCTTTAGGTATACCAATTGCTTCAAAGGTATTTTGTTTTAGAAAGGTAAAAATTGTTAAAAATGAACCTAAGTGTATTGAAAAATTATATATTGATTATAATAAAGTACCTTCAATTGAAAAGTTTGATTTAGGTGAAGAGTCTTTTCACTCAATTCTGAAAAGAGAATATGATATAGAAACGAATCAAAGTGAAGAAGAAATTTTAGTAGTTGATGCAAACGAAATTGAAAAAAAAATATTGAATTTAAAAGAAAACTCTGAGATATTATTAATCAAAAAAATCACATACATCAAAAAACATGAGCCATTAGAGTATTGCGAGGTTTCATCACTTACAAATTTCTATATGTTTAGGAGCGTGGTGGATATAAAATGAATAATGAAGCTTTATATATTCAGTTAATGAATAATATTAAAAAGAAAATTACTGATGGTGAATATCAAGTTGGTGATAAAATTATGTCAGAAAGAACAATGTCGAAAACTTATGGCATTAATCGGTTAACAGTTAGAAATGCAATTAAAAATCTTCAAATCGAAGGATATTTAAATGCAATTCAAGGGAAAGGCACCTTTGTAAATAAAATTCCAGTAGTTCAAGGCAAAGTTGAACTTGGTAGTGGGGATGTTAGTTTAAGTATGTCTATTAGAAAAGGTGGAATGAGTCATTCTAGAATTGTTCTTTCACTTAAAAAAATTTATGCAATTGGGAATTTGAAAAACTATTTTCCTGATTCACCGCAAGTATATGAATTAATTAGATTATCGTTTATAAATGGTATTCCATATGCTATTCAAGAATGCTATTTCCCATGTTCATATTTTAAAGAAGCTGAAAGATATAATTTTGTAGAAGATGCTTTATATGACTATATGGATACGCAAGGACATCATCCTCAAAAATTAGATTATTCTTTGAAAATTAAAGATGTTCCTCAAAAATATACAAAATTATTAGAAATTCAGGCGGGTAAAAAAATATTCTTTTTTAATTACTTTGCATACGATAAAGATAAAAAAATCGTTGAATATACATTATCGTATAATAAACCAGAATATACTTCATTTCATTTTTCTACAAAAAAAGGGCTGTTACATATCTAACTAAATAAGTTAGATATGTAACAGCCCTTTTTTAATGTTCAAAATTAAAAAAGGCTAAAGCTGAAGTGTAAATACTTGAGAATAGAGTTGGACTTAAAAATTTTACTGAAATAATTATTTTCTACAAAAATCAGAATAAATTAATTATTCTGTTTTTTTGTAGAAAAGTATTGTATTAAAATAAGAAGTGGTGTATATTATGTTCAAGTGGTATACATGATATACCACAACAGTTTTAATAAAAAAAAATAGAGGCTATTTTACACAAAAAAAGAAAAAAAGGAGGAATGAAGGAAATGGATATTACGCTTATTCAAGCACTTTTAATCGGTTGTGTTGCAGCATTAACTAATTTAGACGGTAATTTTTTTGGTGAAATGAAATTTCGCGAACCTATTGTTACCGGATTCTTAGTAGGATTAATCTTAGGTGATGTTCAGAAAGGCCTTATTATTGGTGCATCATTACAAGTTATTTGGATGGGTGCTACCGCAATTGGACCTACAGCACAATTGGATATTGGTGCTGGAGGAACAATAGGTGTTGCAGTCGCTTTACTAACTGGAAAGGGTGCTGAGGTTGCTATTACATTTGGTCTACCGGTTGCAGTTATGATGCAATTTCTAAATACTTTATTAATGACTTCATATTCACTTTTAATGCATCGTGTTGATAATCTAATTGATGAAGAACAAAATCTCCCTACGGTCGAGTAAAAACCCTTATGCCAAGCAAATATGATAATCTCATCGTCCTTTGATTATCATATTTGCATCACATTCTGGGCATAGAACA
>NZ_JAHLEC010000212.1 GCF_018861705.1 Clostridium psychrophilum
CCATAGTGATTATCCTCCTGTGTGTTTTAGTTTAGGCGATTAAAGCATAACACAGAATTAATCCACTATGGATTTCTTATTGGTTCAACTTCATTTTACAACAGGTCAAAAATAAAGAATAAATAAAGTGTTAATTTAAAAGATACATTTATATAATGTTATTTATTTTAAGATTAATATGGGGGTAAGCATGTATGGAAGATAAAAAAATTAGGACAAAGGTTACAAGACCTAAATTTGATAGTGATTTAGATGTTATAGAATTATCTAAAGAAAATATTGAGGATGAAAGTGTATTTTCATTTGGAACAATCAGTGATTGTTCTTTGGAAAATCATGAAGCAGACAGAATTACTTTTAAACAGGTAATATTTAAAAAAGTTATTTTTAATAAAATAACTTTTAGGCGTATAGAATTTATTAATGTAAGATTTGAAAATTGTGATTTGTCAAATGTCGATTTTAATGAGGCTTCATTACATAGAGTGGAATTTCTAAATTGTAAAATTATTGGAATTAATTTAAATGAAGCAACGCTAAGGGATGTAATATTTGAGAATTGTAATGGTGAATTAGCTTTTTTTAGTTATTCTAATTGTAAACAAGTTGCATTTCTTCAATGCCAACTACGGTCTTCTGATTTTCAAAATTCAACATTTTCAAAAGTAGAATTTAGGGAGTCTAATTTAATTCAGTCTCAAATGAATTTTACAAAGCTTAAAGGAATAGACTTTACTAGTTGCGATATTGAAGGTATGGGAATAAATATTCCTGATATTAAGGGCGCGAGAGTTACAACTACACAAGCAATTTCTCTTTCTGCCATACTAGGCATCATTATTAAGTAGAATTAATTTTATAAATTATTGTGGTGACGTTACGGTATTTATTATGATTTTCTTATAGTAAATAGATTAAAAACATGGTAAAAAATTAATAAATGCAGAGTTATTATAATTTCTAATATGCGATTAGTTGTATGTGTTTTTGATTAGTGATATATAAAAACAATAAGTTTTGTAGTAATAAAACACCTTATATAGGAGGTTAGAAAAATGGAAAATGGATCTGCATTAACGCCAATTGAGGTTGCAAAGATGCTTAAAATTACAAAAAATACTGTTTATGAGTTGGTAAAAAGAGGAGAGTTAAATTCTTATAGGGTTGGTAACAAGATAAGAGTAGAAATGAAAGATATAGAAATATACAAGAATAAATCTAAGACGAAAAATAATGAATTAAGTAATAATGAATTAATTAATCCATATAAAGCAGAAAAAATTCAAAAAAGTTATGGTTTTGTTATTTGTGGTCAAGATATTATGTTAGATATATTATCAAGGCACCTACAACAACATACTAAAGGGGTTCAGGCACTTAGATCCTATGTTGGAAGTTATGATGGGTTATATGCGCTTTATCATGGTAATGTCCAGATTGCTACAACCCATTTATGGGATGGTGAAACAGGGGAGTATAACATACCTTATGTAAAAAGAATGCTTCCTGGAATACCAACGATTATAGTGCATCTTGCTAATAGAATGCAAGGATTTTATGTCCGAAAGGATAATCCAAAAGGCATAAATGGATGGGCAGACTTGAAGTGTCCTGAAATTACTATAATAAATCGTGAAATAGGAAGTGGCACAAGAGTATTATTAGATGAACATTTAAAGATGCTTGGAATAGTCGGTAGTAGTTTAGCTGGCTATGGAAGAGAATGTTTTTCACATTTTGCTGTTGCGAGTACTGTAGCAAGAGGTGGAGCAGACGTTGCCATTGGCAATGAAAAGACTAGCCAACAAGTGGAGGGAATTGATTTCATCCCCCTACAAACAGAAAGCTATGATCTTGTTTTAAAAAAAGAGGATATTAATAAATCTCATTTTCAAGCAGTCCTTGAAATCCTTAAGTCACAGGAATTTAGGTTAGAGCTAGAGGGTATTGGAGGATATGACTTAAAAGGTTTGGGCAAAATAGTTGCAGAAACATAATAAGATAATGGAGTGATTTAGTTTTAAACTAAGTCACTTTTTATTTATTTAGAGGTAAACAAAAAAACATTGAAATTTTCAGTATATTAAATTATAATGAAACATAACAAAACATAACAAAACATGTCTAAAATTAAATTATAAATATGTTTTGTTAAAAATAATTGGGGAACTATAAAAGATAGTGTTAACTAACTTATGAAAAAACAATAATGGAAATATTAGGATTTAGAATGTGGGTTGAAAAGTGAAAATGTATCCTGAAGAAATTTAATGTTGCTTTATTT
>NZ_JAHLEC010000213.1 GCF_018861705.1 Clostridium psychrophilum
AGTTGCATGTCGTAGACCCGAAACCGGGTGACCTATCCATGGCCAGGATGAAGCGGAAGTAAAATTCCGTGGAGGTCCGAACCACGTTGGTGTTGAAAAACCATGGGATGAGCTGTGGATAGCGGAGAAATTCCAATCGAACTCGGAGATAGCTGGTTCTCCTCGAAATAGCTTTAGGGCTAGCGTCGATTAATTGAGTAATGGAGGTAGAGCACTGAATGGGCTAGGGGCTGACAACAGTTACTGAACCCTATCAAACTCCGAATGCCATATACTTTTATTTCGGCAGTCAGACTGCGAATGATAAGATCCGTAGTCAAAAGGGAAACAGCCCAGACCATCAGCTAAGGTCCCAAAGTGTAAGTTAAGTGGAAAAGGATGTGGGATTTCTAAGACAACTAGGATGTTGGCTCAGAAGCAGCCACTCATTCAAAGAGTGCGTAATAGCTCACTAGTCAAGAGATCCTGCGCCGAAAATGTCCGGGGCTAAAACTTACCACCGAAGCTATGGGTGTATACTATGTATACGCGGTAGAGGAGCTTTCTGTACTGGTTGAAGTCATACCGTAAGGAGTGGTGGACGGTACAGAAGTGAGAATGTTGGCATGAGTAGCGAGAGTTAAGTGAGAATCTTAACGGTCGAAAACCTAAGGTTTCCTGAGGAAGGCTCGTCCTCTCAGGGTTAGTCGGGACCTAAGCCGAGGCGGAAACGCGTAGGTGATGGACAATCGGTTGATATTCCGATACCACCAATAAACGTTATTAGAAATGGGATGACGCAGGAGGATAAGATGTGCACACTATTGGATGTGTGTCTAAGCATTTAGGCGGAGCAAATAGGCAAATCCGTTTGCTCTTAACGCTGAGATGTTATGGGGAAGGCAATTTATTGCTGAAGTATCTGATTCCACGCTGCCAAGAAAAATCTCTATCGAGGATATTGGTGCCCGTACCGCAAACCGACACAGGTAGGTGAGGAGAGAATCCTAAGACCATCGGAAGAATTGTTGTTAAGGAACTCGGCAAATTGACCCCGTAACTTCGGGAGAAGGGGTGCCTACGTAAGTAGGTCGCAGAGAATAGGCCCAAGCAACTGTTTAGCAAAAACACAGGTCTCTGCTAAAGCGAAAGCTGATGTATAGGGGCTGACGCCTGCCCGGTGCTGGAAGGTTAAGGGGATTAGTTAGTCGGGAATTTATTCCCGCCGAAGCTATGAACTTAAGCCCCAGTAAACGGCGGCCGTAACTATAACGGTCCTAAGGTAGCGAAATTCCTTGTCGGGTAAGTTCCGACCCGCACGAATGGCGTAATGATTTGGGCACTGTCTCAACAACACATCCGGCGAAATTGTAGTACAAGTGAAGATGCTTGTTACCCGCGATTGGACGGAAAGACCCCGTAGAGCTTTACTGTAGCTTAGCATTGAATTTCGGTATTGTCTGTACAGGATAGGTGGGAGACTGAGAAACATGGGCGTTAGCCTGTGTGGAGTCATCCTTGGGATACCACCCTGACAGTACTGAGGTTCTAACTGGAGGCCATGAATCTGGTCACAGGACATTGTTAGGTGGGCAGTTTGACTGGGGCGGTCGCCTCCGAAAAAGTAACGGAGGCGCCCAAAGGTTCCCTCAGCGCGGTTGGAAATCGCGCGAAGAGTGCAAAGGCATAAGGGAGCCTGACTGCGACACTTACAAGTGGAGCAGGGACGAAAGTCGGGCTTAGTGATCCGGTGGTACCTCGTGGGAGGGCCATCGCTCAACGGATAAAAGCTACCTCGGGGATAACAGGCTGATCTCCCCCAAGAGTCCACATCGACGGGGAGGTTTGGCACCTCGATGTCGGCTCGTCGCATCCTGGGGCTGAAGTAGGTCCCAAGGGTTGGGCTGTTCGCCCATTAAAGCGGCACGCGAGCTGGGTTCAGAACGTCGTGAGACAGTTCGGTCCCTATCCGTCGCGGGCGTAGGAAATTTGAAGGGAGCTGTCCTTAGTACGAGAGGACCGGGATGGACAAACCTCTGGTGCACCAGTTGTCACGCCAGTGGCATCGCTGGGTAGCTATGTTTGGAAGGGATAAACACTGAAAGCATCTAAGTGTGAAGCCCACCCTAAGATAAGATTTCCCATTACTCGCACGTAAGTGCGGTGTAAGTAAGACTCCTGGAAGACCACCAGGTTGATAGGTTAGAGGTGTAAGCATGGTAACATGTTCAGCTGACTAATACTAATAAGTCGAGGGCTTGACCAAGATAGATT
>NZ_JAHLEC010000214.1 GCF_018861705.1 Clostridium psychrophilum
AACAAATAAAGCAACATTAAATTTCTTCAGGATACATTTTCACTTTTCAACCCACATTCTAAATCCTAATATTTCCATTATTGTTTTTTCATAAGTTAGTTAACACTATCTATCCTAATCTACTTTAAGTATAGCCATAAATGCTTCTTGTGGAATATCTACACTTCCAACTTGTCTCATTCTCTTTTTACCTTCTTTTTGTTTGGATAATAATTTTTTCTTTCTTGAAATATCTCCACCATAGCATTTAGCTAACACATCTTTCCTAAGTGCTTTTACAGTTTCTCTTGCAATAACCTTTGCATTTATAGATGCTTGTATAGGAATTTCAAACATTTGTCTTGGTATAAGTTCTTTTAATTTTTCAGCCATAACTCTTCCTCTATGATATGCTCTCTCCTCTGGCACTATCATGGACAATGCATCAACTTTATCACCTTTAAGCAATATATCTAGTCGTACAAGATTTGTAGTAATATAGCCCTTATATTCATAATCAAAAGAAGCATAACCTTTTGTTCTTGATTTTAGTGCATCAAAAAAGTCATATACTATCTCATTAAGAGGCATATCATAATTAAGCACAACTCTAGTGGTTTCTATATATTTCATATCAATATATATACCCCTTTTATCTTGGCATAACTCCATAACTGATCCTAAATATTCTGCTGGAGTTATTATAGAGGCTTTAACCACTGGTTCTTCCATATAATCGATTTCTGTTGGTTCTGGAAGATTAGTTGGATTTGTTATTTCTATTAATTCTCCATTATTTTTCATTACTTTATAAATAACCGATGGAGCTGTAGTAATTATTTCTAGATTAAATTCTCTCTCAAGTCTCTCTTGTATTATTTCCATATGAAGAAGGCCTAAAAATCCACATCTAAATCCAAAACCCAAAGCAATAGATGTTTCTGGTTCAAACCCTAATGCTGCGTCATTTAACTGTAATCTTTCTAAAGCCTCTTTTAATTCTCCATATCTAGCACCATCTATAGGATATATTCCACTAAACACCATTGGAACTGCTGGTTTATAACCTTTTAGAGCCTTTAATGCTGGTCTATCAGCTTCAGTTACAGTATCTCCAACACGCGCATCTCTAACATTTTTTATAGATGCAGTTATATATCCAACGTCACCAGCCCTCAGCTCCGTTACTGGAAGATAATTTGGAACAAAAACTCCAACTTCTACAACTTCATATATTTTATCAGTATTCATTAATTTAATTTTTGTTCCTGTTTTAACCTTACCGTCTTTAATTCTTACATAACATACAACGCCTTTGTAACTATCATAAAAGGAGTCAAAAATCAAAGCTTTTAGTGGAGCTTCTTCATCACCATCTGGTGGCGAAATTTTTTGTACTACAGTTTCTAAGACATCTCCTACATTAAGTCCAGTTTTAGCTGAAATTCGTGGGGCATCCTGAGCTTCAATTCCTATTACATCCTCAATTTCCCTAATTACTTTGTCTGGGTTTGCACTTGGAAGATCTATCTTGTTAATAACTGGTGCAATATCAAGATTATTATCTATTGCAAGATAACAATTTGCTAAAGTCTGAGCTTGAATTCCTTGCGATGCATCAACTACAAGTACTGCTCCCTCACAAGCTGCTAAGCTCCTTGAAACTTCGTAGTTAAAATCTACATGCCCTGGAGTGTCAATAAGATTAAATATATACTCTTCTCCATTCTCTCTTTTATATACTAACCTAGCTGGTTGAGATTTTATAGTAATTCCTCTTTCTCGTTCTAGGTCCATATTATCAAGAACTTGATCTTCCATTTCTCTTTTAGTTAAAGTACCTGTCATTTCTAATAATCTATCTGCAAGAGTAGATTTGCCGTGATCAATATGTGCAACTATTGAAAAATTTCTTATATGTTTTTGTCTATTGGTCTGCATTGATTTTACCCCCATTGTTTTATGTTAATTAAGTTTAACTTAAATATACTTTTCCTTAATTATATCAGTTTTTATAAATCATATTAAATTATATCATAAATATATCTAGTTTTGTCAATGCATTGCGATTTTATATAACACTTTATTTTATTCCTCAATTGCAAAAGTAAATTCCACCCCAATACATAAAACAGTGGAAGTTAGTCTTACAAATTAAAAGGTAGATTTTACCTTTACAAATTATTATAATAATATTAGAT
>NZ_JAHLEC010000215.1 GCF_018861705.1 Clostridium psychrophilum
GTGATTATGGCCTGAAGGTAACACCCGTTCCCATACCGAACACGAAGGTTAAGCTTCAATGCGCCGATGGTACTGCAGGGGTAACCTTGTGGAAGAGTAGGTTGTCGCCAGATAAAAATATGGATCTTTAGCTCAGTTGGTTAGAGCTACCGGCTCATAACCGGTCGGTCTGGGGTTCGAGTCCCTGAAGGTCCACCAAACAACAGTTCAATTAGAACTGTTGTTTTTATTTTACATAAATTTTAACATGTAGGAGAATAAAGTTAAGATTAAGATCCAATTGATTTTTGTTTAATTATATATACTAAAAAGTATTTACATATAATACTTCAACGGGTTCGCTCTTGAGGTGTAGGTATAGTAATTAACATATCAAATGGTATATACCATTAATAATAGAAAAAGCAGGAGGTGTCAAAACATACTGCTTTTTCTATTTTAGTTAGTTCTAATTATATTTGAAATTAAATAATACGGTGTTCTAAGAGAATTAGTCGGTTTTAATAGTTATGACGATTTATAAGAATGTTACAACATAACTTGTATTCACATTTCATGACGTATTATTCTCAATAAAATTTTATTTCTTAGAATTTTCTCGTTTAATTAATATATTAGTAATGTTGTAACCTATAAATATAAAACCTAAACCCAATATTAAGTATATCATTACCGTTAGTGGCCATATATTATAGTCCTGAAATAATATAATTAAAACTCCACTTGTAATAGCTAGTATAATACTATGCCATATTGAGAAATGATTCATGAATTTGATCATATGTAATCCCCTTTTGATTTATTTTAAAAGTTGAGTATTTTCGTACTGTACAATAAAATGTTAATTACAACTTTGACTATATCTATAATAAGTTGAGTGATTTTAGAATGAAATAAAATATTTATCATTCATACCTGCAATTAAATAAACTCCCAAAAGAAAAACAATCATTTGTCTTTGCAAGTGACTCCATCTTTTTAAACATTTCACCAACTTTGACCCCAAGAGTAACTTTTTCAATAAAAACTACTTGAGGAACTTGACATTTATTCAATTCAATTCAATTCATTTTGTTCTTTTAATATAATTCCATCAATAATATAATTCCATCAATAATTTTATTCTTAGGCTCAGACATTCCTTTAAACTCATCTAATAAAAGTTCTACATCCTGTTTATCCACCTTTATATTATCCTTTTTCATTAAAAAATTTCTCCGGAATATATTTATTTTAAACTATATAAAAGTAGCTTAAATAATTAATTTTACAAATCATATTAAAATCGATTTGAGTCGAGATATTTAATGATGTATTCTTAACTAATAGTAATTATAGCATATTTTTACATTTACAATTATTTTTCGTTTATAATTTTTGATTAGCACTATTATATAACATATCAATAGTACATAAAATATGTACTGCCATAAACTTATGGAACAAGAATTATTAATGCTAATTTCTGTGTAAATAATTCTATTGTTTTAAATAAAAATATTAACGAATATAGTAATATCAATAAAAATAATAATATCAATAAAAATAATATGATAATTATGACGTTAATCAGTATGTTATTTTTATTGATATTTTATTAAAAGCACCTCAAAATGGAACTTGTTGATAATACTTATGTATGTCATTTTATTGACTAAAAGTAGTTTTTGTGTTGTTAATCTTAGAAAATTGTAAATATATAAGTTATTAGAACAGAATACAATTGTAAATAAAGTTAATTTAGGTTATTTATATATATATATGTAGTCACGTGTGTCCGTATAGTTATATCTTAGTTTATTAGAGTAAATTGGAGCAAATAGGCTATAATTTTGTTAGATAAATAAACCGATAAATACATGACTTTATTATTATGATACAATATTCCTTGTCGTCACAAACGTGCGATGAATTAAGTTAAAGGTTAATCGTAATTTATTGAATTTTTAAATAAAAAATAAATTAAAAAAAGATTGACAAAAGAAGAAATACCTAGTAATATAGTAGAAGTCGTCAGATGATGACGAACAAGTTGGTCTTTGAAAATTAAACAGAGAATAGGTAAAGAAATGAAATAATATTTTGTTTTAACCAGTTAATTACTTTAGTATAAAGTAAAATTTAGTCGTAAGACTAAAA
>NZ_JAHLEC010000216.1 GCF_018861705.1 Clostridium psychrophilum
ATATCATAAAACTATAAATTTTTTGCGCAGCTATCTGTTCAATACTAAATGGATGTTTTTAATGAGAAAATTTCACAATATAGTATCCCCTCCAATATACATAGGTTCATTTTACTTATTAAATTTACGACCCACATAACTTTTGAATATATTTTAAGGCTACTTCTTGCTAATATAATATTAAAATTATATTCAGGAGGTTTGGCTTATGGACAGTAAAAAGCAACAAGATTTAGCTCTTTTTAGATTCGCGCTAATCGCACCCTTAGTTAATGAAACATATGAAGCAGTTTCTAAAAGCCAATATTTTAGAGATATAGCATCAAAATCTCATACTTTACCAGATGGAAAAACTATTCAATTTTCTCCAGCTACTATAAAAAAATGGTTTTTAGCATACAGGCATAAAGGATTTGAAGCGCTAATGCCTAAATCTCGCTTAGATATTGGTACGCCAAGAAATCTTGATTCTAATGCTATTTCAAAAATACTTGAATTAAAGGGATTTTACCCTTATATAACAGGCACTTTAATTTACCATAAACTTATTGAAGAAGGTTATGTTAAAGAAAATAAGACGTCTTTGGCTACTGTTTTAAGGTACATACGTGATAATAACCTCAAAAGAAAGCAGATAGCACCAATAGATAGAAGAGCATTTGAAATGGAATTCGCCAATGATTGTTGGCAATCAGATACGACACATGGCCCAGTTATTAAAGTAAAAGGGCAAAAAAAACAGGCTTATCTAATTACGTTTCTTGACGACGCATCTAGGTTAATCCTTCATGGGGAATTCTTTTTTAATGATAACGCTGTAAATATGCAGACTGTTTTTAAAAAGGCAATATCAAAATATGGATTGCCAAAAAGGTTGTTCGTTGATAATGGAAAGACTTATAAAAATGACCAACTTGGTTTGATTTGTGCATCTTTAGGTATTGAATTACTCCACACAAAAGTATATTCACCAGAATCGAAAGGTAAAATAGAAAGGTCCTACCGGACAATTAAAGATAACTGGATGAACGGTATTAATTGGAATGATTATGAATCTTTAGATGAATTAAATACTGACTTTAACAAATATCTAAATGAGAAATATACCAATATAATTCATTCTAGCATAGAGACAACCCCTAGAGCAAGATATATTAAAGATATCGATAGAATTAAATTTATACCAGCTGAAGAGCTTGATAATCACTTTTTACACCGCGTAGCAAGGAAGGTTAATAATGATGCTACTATACAATTACTTTGCAATCAATTTGAAGTTCCTGCAAAATATATAGGGCAGAAAATCAATGTAAGATATTCACCTATTGATTTAGACAAAGCCTTTATTTTTAATAAGGATAATAAAATAGTTGATGTTGTATATCCTCTTAAGCGTGTAGATAACTCTAAAGTAAAAAGAAATGTTATTGATTATTTTAAGATTAACGGAGGTAGATAAAAATGTATAAAGCCTATTGGGGAATGGAGTTTAATCCTTTTGATAAAAGCTTAAGTGAAAAGAGTTTTTATAAATCTGATGATTTTGCGCAAGCAATGTCAAGAATGGAACATCTTAAAAATATTAAAGGTATCGGTCTTTTTACTGGACTTCCAGGCACTGGGAAAACATATTCCTTAAGATGTTTTGTAAACAGTCTAAATCCAAATTTGTACAAGATTATTTATATTACGTTATCTACTGTTACAGTATTAGAATTTTATAAATCGATAGCCTACGGCTTGGGCGTGGAGCCCTATTCGAAGAAAATAGATCTCTTTAAAGGCATACAAGAAAGAATAATTTCATTATCTAGAGATAAAAAAATTATACCGCTTATTATGATAGACGAAGCGCAATACCTTAAAACTGATGTTTTAAATGACTTGAAACTGTTGCTAAACTTTGATATGGACTCAAAAAACTATGCCATATTGATACTTTCTGGACAACCGTTGTTAAATAACATCTTATCAAAACAAATACATGATGCTTTAAAGCAGCGAATTGTAATTAACTATAATTATGAAGGTATATCCAAAAACGAGGTTAATGGCTATATATCTTCAAGATTAAAACTTTGTGGCATAGTCGATGAGATCTTTAATGCTAATGCAATAGAAGCTATTAATTCCTG
>NZ_JAHLEC010000217.1 GCF_018861705.1 Clostridium psychrophilum
CTTTGTGGAAGAGTAGGTTGTCGCCAGGTAATGTGGCTAAATAGCTCAGTCGGTAGAGCAGAGGACTGAAAATCCTCGTGTCCCTGGTTCGATTCCAGGTCTAGCCACCAAAAAACGTCTTAGATAATTCTAAGACGTTTTTTTTTATTTATGTTTTATGTTGTATTTATATATCGTCAATTTGCCAATCAATAACTTTCTTACCTACTGAAATTAAAAAATCATTAGTCTTGGAAAAAGGTTTACTGTTAAAGAAACCTCTGTGTGCGGATAATGGACTTGGATGAACAGACTTTATTATGTAATGTATTGGATTTGTTAAAAGTGATTGTTTTGCTTGAGCATTATTACCCCATAAGATAAAGACTATAGGGGTTGTTTTTTCATTTAACAAAGTAACAATTCTATTCGTGAAATTTTCCCAACCCATATTTTTATGAGAATTAGCTTCTCCAGATCTAACGGTAAGTACAGTGTTTAATAATAAAACACCTTGATCAGTCCATTTTTTTAAATACCCATTATTAGGAATATAACAACCTAGATCTTTATTTAATTCTTTATAAATATTTAACAAAGAAGGCGGAATAGGCGTACCCTCTTTTACAGAAAAACTTAAACCATGAGCTTGGTTGGAGCCATGGTAGGGATCTTGCCCTATTATGACAACTTTTACATCATTATAGGATGTATATTTAATTGCATTAAATATATCATACGCATTAGGATATATCTGTTTTGTTTGATATTCTCGTATTAGAAAACGTCTCAATTTTAAGTAATAATCTTTATTAAATTCGTCTGATAAAAGTTCCTTCCAATCATTTACTAAAACATTCATAAAATCACCTCATCTAAGTGTATCATAAATGCAGTAACTTTTATGATGTAAGTAGGTATATATACTCTAATTTCTATGCGTATAGCATTAAGTGATATAAAAAAGTTATAAATGGTTTAAACAGAAAAAAATCGTTTTAATTGTATCAGAATATAAAAAGAGAGTAAGTGATGCAATAATTAATAATTGCAATAAAGGAGTAATTATTTTATATATTTCAAAATATCAATCTGATTTTTAATTAATATAAAAGCTGTTATCACAAAAGCATGTAACTTTTTACATGCTTTTATTATATTATAGATTTACTTAGCAATTATATAATTTGTAGATTGTAGATTGTAGTAATAAAATAATGGTAAAAGGGAAACAATAAATATGTGGTGTGAAAGTTAAGGCGATGGGACAACAATAAGAACAAAAAATGACAGATATTAAATCTACTTATATTAATGGATTAGGAGATGTATTTTAATGAAAATAGTTAAGGTAAGAAAAAATGCAGATGGAGATATTACAAATGTATTAACTAGTACCGGTGAAGAATTAGATGTGAGTAAAGCAGTGGCTTTAGCAAAGAATGGGACAGTGGAGTCAGTGGTTATTGGTAAAAATAGGAATGGAAATGAGGTTATAAAATCTTCACCTAATAGTACAAGAGAAGATAACTTAGATAACCTTCCAATTTTCTAGTACTAAAGCTGTAAGCTTTCTTCAACATGTATTTTTATAAATGTTGAAGGCTTACATTTTACAATAGTGGGAAGAATATGTAGTGTTAACTTAAATGAAGTATACTTTTCCTAGTGTGTCAACATGAAAAAAAATAAGTATTTGGTAGGATTACAGAGGTAATTGTATATAATTGTCGTATTAAAGAAAAATATTAATAATCATTATCTCCAAAGATGATAATATATTACTTGTCGTTGCAATTCAGTATCGATGAAGTAGGAATCATGAGGAATTAATAGTTAAATTATTTTAAATAACTGTTGACAACCTTAAGAATAATTGATATAATAGTATGAGTCATCACATGATGACAATTTAAGTTGGTCTTTGAAAATTAAACAGAGAATAGGTAAAGAAATGAAATAATATTTTGTTTTAACCAGTTAATTACTTTAGTATAAAGTAAAATTTAGTCGTAAGACTAAAAG
>NZ_JAHLEC010000218.1 GCF_018861705.1 Clostridium psychrophilum
GATAGCTTTACCAAATGCACTTTTGGGTAGAACTTGCTTGCTCTTAATATTTAACCATACTAAAAAAGCATCCAGAACAGGTTTGCTTTGTTCTAAACGTTGATTATAACGATTTTCATCTGATGCATCAGCTAATTTCCGTTCAATTTCAAATAGCTTGTTGCAGTACTTCAAACCGTCCATTGCAGCCACTGACGAACTAGTAGATTTATCAGACATTGCTTTTAGACTTTCGTCAAAATAGCGTCTGGCATGAGCCCAGCATCCAACAATCTTAACATTAGGTATGTCGTTATACCCGGCGTAGCCATCAGTATGAACATAGCCTTTAAATCCATCTAAGAATCTACGTGGATGCTTGCCCGCTCTAGTGGTTTGATATTCATACATAATAATTGGAGGTCCAACCCTTCCTGTACGGAATAACCACATATAAGAGTTTGTTGTTGCAGCCCTTCCGGATTCATTAATCACCTGAAGAGTCGTTTCATCAGCATGAAGTATATCCTGTTCTAATAAATAGTCATGCATCCTATGATACAATATTTGAAGCCAATCATTAGAACCATGAATAATCCAATTAGACAAAGTTTGGCGTGATAATTCAACACCAAAATAAGAAAACTGTTGCTCCTGCCTATATAAAGGAATGGCCTCTACAAATTTCCGGTTCATAACAAAGGCCATTAAAGAAGGTGACACTAAGCTGCCAGATAAAACTGGTGATGGCATGGTAGCTGTAATTACTGGAGTTGAGGTGTCATTTTTCTCGCAGTTGCGGCAAGAATAAACAAAACGTACATGCTCTACAATTATTACCTGTGCGGGAACTACCTTAAGCTCACGTCGTATTTCCTTACTCATTTCATGTAAGGGCTCACCACACTTAGGGCAATCTTTTTCTTCGTCTGTAAGACGATACTCAATAACCTCAACAGGGAGATCTTCAAGCATTTTTTCTTTCTGTCCTACTTTCTTACGACGTTTATAAGTGATTTCTTCAACCGTAGGTTCAATTGCAGTTTGATCAGCTTCCTTCTCAGCTTCATTAAATATACTTAGTTGATCGAGGTCTGTTCTTTCGCTAGAAGCACCAAATCGCTTCTGGTTAGCAAGACGAAACTGTTCCTCATACCATTTAAGTTTTGCATTGAGTTCTTCGTTTGATGCGGCTAGCATTGCACACTTATTTTCAAGACTTTCCATTCTATATTCAGTTGTATTATTATCTATTATATTAGTATCTTTATTATTATTTATCATAGTACAATTATACCATGATTCGCAAAAAAATGATACAAAAAAATGCTTATAAACCGTTATTTATACACGGTTTACGAGCACTATGGAAGTGAAAATATTGAGTATATATTCACTGCTTTTTCTTAGATAATTATTCGCTCTTTTACTGGTTTATGTGCTTGCTTTTGTTCTAATGTTAAACCATCTAATAACCATCTAAGTTGCCTTTGACTTATATTTAATGTTCCACCTTTTTCATTAGAAGGCCACTTGAATTTACCTTTTTCTAGACGTTTGTAGTGAAGCCAAAATCCATCGATTTCCCATTCTAGAATTTTAATTTTATCTTTGTTTCGATTAGAAAAAGCAAAAAAACTTCTTGAGAAAGGGTCTAAATTAAAGCTTTCTTGTACTATAATTGCAAGACCATCAATAGATTTGCGTAAATCAGTAACTCCACAAGCGAGGTAAACATTATCTATCACAGAATTACTTAGCATAGAGATAACAGTATTTCTGATACTTTTGAAAATAGCTCTTTATCAAAATTAGTACTTAGTTCTATCGACGCAGCACCTATTTTTACAATTAAAGGTTTATCATTAATGACTTCCTTTAATTCGGTAGTATCAACTGAAATCCATTGGGCTGTTTCTTTAGTAGCTAAGTTATCAGAACTGAATTCGCGAATCCAGGCACGAAGCCTTGCCGGCTTAACATCATTATCTTTACACCAAATTGACATAGTTTG
>NZ_JAHLEC010000219.1 GCF_018861705.1 Clostridium psychrophilum
TACTAAAGTAATTAACTGGTTAAAACAAAATATTATTTCATTTCTTTACCTATTCTCTGTTTAATTTTCAAAGACCAACTTGTTCGTCATCATCTGACGACTTCTACTATACTACTAGGTATTTCTTCTTTTGTCAATCTTTTTTTAATTTATTCTTTATTTAAAAATTTAATAAATTACGACTAACCTTTAACTTAATTCATCGCACGTTTGTGACGACAAGGAATATTCTATCATAATAATAAAGTCATGTATTTATCCATTTATTTATCTAGCAACATTATAACCCATTTACTCCATGTTACTCTAATAAACTAGAATATAACTATACGGACACACGTGACTACATATCTATATCTAGTAAAACACACGTAGTTTCTTTTACACTCAAACCCTAACGCTTTACTAAATCCTGTAATACTAATAATGTATAAACCATCTTGTCTTTTTTTGAATTTTCACCATATCTTCTCTTCTTATAACTTTGCCTTGAAGGTATCCCAATAGACCTGTTATAAACATATCGTATTGTTCAACCATATATTTTAAAAGTTTCTTATTTTTTAATACCTTCTGAAATTTCTATAAATGTTACCGTATTAGATAATCCATCTTTGATATATAAATTAAGACCTGCTAGAGCTAAAATACACTTCTGAGAAACACCTAATATTATATCTATTTGCCAATCGTCCACTCGCACATCTCCTCCAATATCATTCTAAGTACTTACATACAAATTCATATAGGTATCTTATAATGTACTAATTCTTTATTAATGATAAGAATAAACTCACAAAGTAAGTTATACTTGAAAAAATTAATGATATAATAAGAAACCCTACCAGTATAATGTTATACCTTAATATACTCTCAGCCATAACAAACTTTGAAAATCCAAATACATTTAAAACCAATATTATGAAGAATATAATATATAGTCCCCTTGAAGCTCCTTTAATATCTGCAGTGCTTAAAGATATATGAGATGAAATGCAAATTGCTAAAAATAAAAACAATATGAAATATGGATTCGAAAAGTTTTTAATTGAAAATATTATTTTAATTAAACCAAAATAAGAATTAAGTACCCCGCTTATTGCAACATAACTTATTTTAGTCACCTGTAAATTGTTTGTAGATATAGTCAAAAATTCATTATATATTTTAGGAATTATAGCATACATTAAACCAATTATAGCAAAAACCCCTCCAAATATAGGTGCAATACCTATGAAAAAATTACCTGCTTGTTGGTATACATTATTAGGATTATAAGCATGTTTCACATACCCCAGTACTCCATTTTCATCTTTCTTTTGTATTAATACCAACTTTGTTATTTTATGCCTAAAAATAATACATAAAATAGCATGGGAAATTTCATGTATAGGTACTCCTATAATAGCAGTTATGGCCACAGCTCTCCACCCAAAACTCTTTTGAAAATTTTCTATTGATTGTTTCCTTAAAAATCCAAGAATAAACCCTACAAAAATTATCATTCCTGTCATGTATACCGTATCCATGCATGTCTTTATTATTAAACTTATGAAAATATCCATTTAATCATCCTTTCAACTTTTGCTTGTTTTTTATTTCTAACTTCATCTTAGTATTCAGTTATTTGATTTTGGTACGATATTATATATTGTAAATTAAAAACTATGTATAATTTTAATGTGAAATTGAAATTAATGTTATTTTTTCTATTTATTTGTTTAATTATGTGGATTTCTATAGATTTTTTAAACATTCTTCTAATTATTAAAAAGAAAATTAAAATGTATTACTATTGATATAATTGTGATTTGTATGATTTTAATTATAAACATCTTATCATATTGTATATTATATAAATTTAGTTAATTGCAAAACTTTTCATAAAACCAATACAAATAATGGATAAAGATTCTCCTGATTTATAGCGAACTTAATAAGCATTAGGTTAACTATAAAAAATAACTAT
>NZ_JAHLEC010000220.1 GCF_018861705.1 Clostridium psychrophilum
AAATTCCGGTTAAATTATTATGTAAATCGGATAAATATATGTGCAAATCCATGATTTAACTAGATAAATTAATTTGTAAAACTTAGGATAAGATAAAGTGTAAATCAACAAATAGTCATAAATGCTTGCATTTCTATAGTACAAGTGGTATATATATTATATAAGTGGTGTATATTATATACCACTTAAACCACATATGTATTTATAATACATATGTGGTATATAAAAAATAATTGGAGGCGTACTTTATGAAAAAAAGCATTATGTGGCATTATATCAACGAAGAAACGACGTTATTGAAAAACATATTATTACGTGAGGACATTCAGAAAATAATTGATAATATTGAACAAGAAGTGGAAACGATTTATTTTGTTTCTCATGGTAGTTCTAACAATGCGGCAATAGCTGTTTCAGATTTTTTATCTCGTTATGCAAATGTTCGTGTTTATTGTTATACACCAGCAAATTTTTTGTACAATTGTACAACCATAAGTTATGAAGAACGCTCAAAAACATTACTAATAGCGATCTCTCAAACAGGAACAAGTCGTGGAACTATAGAGGCAGTTAAAAAAGCCAAATATCTTGGATTTTCAGTATTAGGAATTACAGCTATTAAAGATTCACCCTTAGATAAATTATCTGATATTCAATTACCCCTTAATTGTGGAGTGGAAAATAGTAATGCAAAAACAAAAGGATATAGTTGTACGTTAATGATTCTTATGCTTTTAAGTATTGCTATTGGATTAAAAAAAGGATGCATGGATAAACAACAATCAAATAAAATTTTTGATGAATTAAAAAATTGTGTCGATGAGTTAGCAGATATCACTAAAACAATTATTAAATGGTGTGAAACAACAAAATTTGGAGAAAATATAAAAAATGGGTTTGTTATTGGTTGTGGAATGAACTATGGCACTGCATTAGAAGGACAATTAAAATTAATGGAAACAATGTGCATACCTACGATGTTCAATGATATTGAAGAATTCTCTCATGGAATGCATCGTGCTATCAATAAAAATAGCACTGTGATTTTACTTAATAGTGAACATATATGCAAAGAATTAACAGAAAAGACATTCGAATACTTAAAAAATAAAACAGATAAAGTAATTATGATTAATGCTAGCGAAGATAAAATTGATAACCCAATGGTTATTACTATTAAAAATCATCCATTAACACAATCAGTATTAGGAATAACAACAATTATTCAAATCCTTTCTACGTTTATTCCTGAGTTAAATGAATGTGATCCGAATTTAGATTCTAATAATGATTATACCGATTATATGAAAACAAGGATACAATAAATTTTAAGGTTACTGCCTTGCAATGTAAACCTAATGGAGCTATTGATGTAGCTCCTGATAAGACTTATGTAATAAATAGTATAGAAGCTGAAATAGTTAAAAAGATTCCTCCTAGCCTCTAAGGAAAGCCTCAAAAGAGAGTATCCAGAAGTTAAAAGGAAAGTTATTGAAGCATTTGTTCAGGAAATATTAATTTACTCTGACCGTATTGATGTTACTTACAAGATAGAACCTAGCAATAGTAACAAAAACATGGACAATGATAAGGTCGGTGGAAATTGAACAGTGTCTAACTACATCGCTGTCCATTGAAAGAACTTTGCTATACAATGTTAAAAGTAAAATACATTATAGAGTACTTCTCAATGTATTTTACTTTTATTTTTCATTATATAGGAAACAGCTTGCGGAAACCGCTGTGGATAACATTTTAGATAACATTTTAGATGAAAATTAGGTGGAAAATTCAATAGAAATATGAGATGATTAAATCATAAGAAAAAATAAGATTACTATAAAACAAATATTTGAAGATAATTATCCAAAGTTTTGGAAATTGAATAAAGAAAAGTATCCTGAAAAGATGAGAGAACATATGAATATCGAA
>NZ_JAHLEC010000221.1 GCF_018861705.1 Clostridium psychrophilum
GATGTGCTTCTTCCATGGTCCAAGGATTTACCGAATAGCTGCAGAAAGCCGCTAAAGAAATAATATCATAGCTCATACCTTACGTTAAGGTGTGGGCTATTTGACGCTTACTGTTATATCATCTTTAGCATTTATCACAGAGGGCATATTTTTTCTTAATAAAAGGAAAAATGCTTATACTTCTTTAAAATAGATACTAGATCATAGAATAAAAATCATCTATATTAATTTATAGGTGATTTTTTATATTTACTAGATGGTCTTTACAAACATTACAAACCCATTGAATACGTAGTATTTAATTTGTCCATTTAGGTATACTTTTATAAATGTATATCATATTAAGTTAGAGCATAGGTATATAAATTATTGTTATTTATTGTATTAGGTCTTATAATATTAAAAGTATGGATAATGCAAGTAAAAACAAAGGAGTGGACTGTATACAAAAGAAGTGATGAAACTTCTAAAAAGGGGGGGGCACAAGTAAAGTATGAATAAAAGGAATATTACTATTTTTGTGTTTGTAATATGTTTAGTTACTATTAGTACGATGCTTTTTTTCAACTACAATAATAAAAGAAAATTGAGTGAGGCTAATAAACTTTTAAATAATGGACAAACCGTTGAAGCTAATACTAAAAGTAAAAAGCTAATACCTAAGGATAAGGCACTAACTATTATTAAACCTAAGAGCAGTGAGGTTAGATTTAAAGAGATAAGTATAAATCAAAAATTACAACGTGAGCTTAATATTTTTATGAGTAATTTTGCTGAAGTTCCGTTTGATATCTCGTTTAATGAGGGAGAAATATCTGATAAAAATTTAATATTGTTTGGTTTCTGGCACAATTATAGAAATTTTTATAACGGGATATCATTACATGGAGCTAATCGTTTTGAATCTGAAAATACATACGACAAACTAAAAAAGTGGTATGTTGATGAGGCAGTCAAAAAATATTTTAATATAAATAGAATTAATCATCAAACAATTCAAGTAGATAATTTTAATTCAATTGAATATAAAAATGGATATTATTATATTGAACGTGGCGCTGGTGATAATCCTATAGATTATTCAGTTGTTTATAAAGTAGAGAATATCGGAAATGAAAAGTATATTTTGTATGCTAAGAATTACCATAACAGTGAATTTACTACTAAGAATTCCTATGATTATAATTATTATTCATTAAATATAGAAAAAGCAGAGGAATTGTATAAAAATGATTTGCAGGGATATACAGTAGAGATGGTTAATGCAAAAGTACAAAAGATAAATGATAATGGTGTTGAAAGATACATTTTATTACAATATAATAAATCAAACAAGTCAAATAACACTAGTGTTAAAGAAACAAAAAAAACAAGTACCAATTCCAATAAAGCAATAGATCTAGCTAACGCAACCAAATCACTTGTCGTAAAATTTTTACCAGGAACATCGTATAAAACATTAGGTACAATTAAAGCTGGCACAAATGTAGAAGTATATGGTGGAGTACCTAGCGGTATAGATCAGGGCAACTGGGCTGAAGCTCAGAAATATGGATGGTCCAAAATTAAATATGAAAATAAATATGCCTGGGTCGATACATCTGATCTAAAATTTAATAATCCATTAAGTTGGGCACCAGGAATTAAAGAAAAATTTGAGAACCAATTAATAACAAATGGAGATGTACGTACAAAAGAAAGCATTTATTATAAAAACCCTTCTATTTATGCTAATCAAGGACACTACGAAGTCTATACAGATTTGTATGGACAAAATAGAGTTACAAATGTAAATGTAAAAACAGGTTGGTGTCCCTATGTGTTAAGATAGTTGTCGTAGAGAGAAATATAGTATACTATACTGTATAGGCTTTACGAGAGGAGCAATAAAACATGGTGAGTAAAATTGGCTATTCTGAAGAA
>NZ_JAHLEC010000222.1 GCF_018861705.1 Clostridium psychrophilum
AATCATCTCATATTTCTCTTGAATTTTCCACCTAATTTTCATCTAAAATGTTATCTAAAATGTTATCCACAGCGGTTTCCGCAAGCTGTTTCCTATATAATAAAAAAAGAACATTATAATAAGTACAATAAAATGAAAATTACAAATCGCTTTCAGTCAAAATAACTGAGGGCTTATTAATGTTGTTTACAACCATATAAAGTTGAAATATTAGAATTATTTCCATTAAAAATAATAGATTAAAACCCAAGGGATAGATGAAACATAAATACCCTATATTCATCAGTAATATCTATGTTTTTTTCTCCTTTTGTAGCATTAAACTTTAAATTGTAAATTATTTGATTACTAAGTTGATGACATTGCCCCCGGGGCATTTTCTGAAGGAGCTTGCGACTGAGGTTGCTACAAGCTATAGGATTTAAAAGATATAAAGTGTGTGGAGTTACAACACCAGCACCAGCATCAACATTTTCATTTATCTATAACTAGTTAATTTGCAATGCTAGGAACAACTAAAAACACTCCAATTTAAAATTGGAGTGTTTTTATATATTATGATTGTCAACAATTTCTATAATAGAATTTTAAATTGGAAATTGTTAATTAGATCTATTCCTTAAGCAAAAACTTTTGCGATGGTTTGACATAATCTATTAGGAATATCTCATCATCCACTATTCTTCCTACTACATTCGTATTACCATAATTGTCCATATCCTTTAATGCAATTTGTAATTCTCCTGTGTAATTTTTGTAATTAACATTGTCTATGGTAATATCTCCTCTTTTAACATCATTTGTGTTAAATGGTTTAAAACCTTCTCCTGCATCTTTAACTCTAGTCTTTGAAGACCTTATCATGTACTCTGATATGTCTCCTCTGTTAAAATGTAGAGGTTTAAGAATTATATCCCTTTCGGCAGCAGATATTCCTTCCTTAATGTGTACCTTAAAAGTAAGAATATAAGGATTTACTTCACTTAAGGCTTTAAGTTCCTCCTCTGATGCAAAATCATTAGCAATAATAACATCATCAATTGAGTTTGATGAAAACAAATGTTTTGCTTGAACCGCAATAGGGAGATTTCTATGTTGTTCTAATGTACATAACCCCTCACTTACAGGCCAAGGTCCATATTTAGCATTCTTTGAGGATACAAATGCTGCAGTTCTAATATTATATTTTTTGTATTGCTCATTACACATAATAAAATGATTATAACCAATACCAGAATATTTATGTGGATAAAAATTATGACACCCTAAAACATTCTCTGAATTAGGTTTATAACTAAATACATTATCTATATATTTAGTTCCAGAGCTCATATTGAATTCAATCTTTAATCCATATTTGTTGAAAGACATTAAAGATTCCTCACTACCTGAAAAGCCATTGTCAAGTCTTATCCCATAAAGCCCCATGTCATTAAAAACTTTTAAATCATCAAAACTTACACCAAGATATTGGAATACTTCTGGGTTGATATCAGCAATAACCATCATTCCATATTTGTTAGCATGTACTATAGTTTTTTTAAATTCATCTATTATCTTTTCTTTGTCTCCTTCCACAGAAAGAAGACATGTGAAAATTCTCTTGTACCCATATTTGTTAGCTAAATCGATATATTTTAGATTATCTTCTAATTTTGTATGATGTGGATATATTGAAAATCCTATATTCTTCATAGTAAATCCCCCCATTTAAATTAATTAGTACTCTCGGAAACTCTCAAGCCATTGCTAATTCTAGGTTCATTTTTATGCATATATCAACTTCACCCCAGAATTTCTTCGAGCTTTCTATCTTGAGGATAGCATAGG
>NZ_JAHLEC010000223.1 GCF_018861705.1 Clostridium psychrophilum
ATAGTGATTATCCTCCTGTGTGTTTTAGTTTAGGCGATTAAAGCATAACACAGAATTAATCCACTATGGATTTCTTATTGGTTCAACTTCATTTTACAACAGGTCAAAATATTATTTATTCTAAACTCCGATTATTGAGTTCGATATAATCATACAATTTAAAGTTGACTTTAAGTCAATGCTTTTTCATAAAAAAAACGCAGCAATTTTGGCTGCGCAGAATGGGATTATTAGAATATAAACAAAATTAATGGAGGCATAGTCAATATGACCGCCTCCATTATTAGAAACATCGATTAAGATACTACTTTTTCGATACCCTGCTGATTTGTTTTGTCATGTATTTTTTCTGTACCTGCCTCAAGGGCTGTCTTGTAGTACCAGCATTTATAATCTATGACTTCAAGTGTTTTATGTAGCGCTGCTATCTGTTCATCCATAATTGTTTTTCTCTCAATAAACATCTCATAGCGTTCACTCAATGTTGCATCTCCCTCTTCGCACCAGTCTATGAATACCTTAATATCTTTAATGGGCATTCCCGTATTTTTTAGGCATTCAATAATTTTCAGTGATCCGAGTTCAATATCTGAAAAAGAGCGGATACCGGATTCTGAACGTTTCAAATTAGGAAACAGACCTTCCTTATCGTAGTATCTTAAAGTCGAAGCTGATAGATTGATTTTTTTCGAAACCTCTCCAATTGAATATTTCATATTTGGCACACTCCTTTTTACAATACTTAAAGTTGTTTTAATGCATGTAACAAATTAATAGAATGAAGCGGCCTTTTCTGTCTTGTTATTTCATTCTTTACCCTTAAACTCACCCTTCTCCATATAGGCAGCATAACCACTCCAAAAACGGCACAAGTTGAAGGGCTTAAATAATTATCAGGTATATGCATAAAGTAATTCCCCCTTTGCTTTACTTGTCCTTTTTCTTATCTTAATTATTTTTTTGTTAAATTTTTTTCTGACATGTAAATCATTAAATCATCAAATTTAGTACATTTATAAGAGTTCACTCTAAGTCAAGGCTTTTTGCAAAAGATGAACGGATACATTCCAAATCTGTATCCGTTCATCTTCTAATTAAGAAATTCATTTATCAAATGTTGTTGCAACCTCTTTTAATCTATCTACAATAGACAAATGCTGAGGGCAATGATTCTCGCACTGACGGCAGCCGATACAATCGGAAGCACGGCCATACTTATCTGTATAGTTTCTATAATAAACTTTCGAGTTAGATGCCTCCTTGAACTGCACATATGCGTTGTACAGCGCAAAATACTTAGGAATAGGTATTTTTTTAGGGCAACCCTCAACACAGTACTGGCATCCAGTGCATTGAATAGCAATGCTGGAATTAATGATACCAATTACTTTGTTTATGATGGTCATTTCTTCCTCATTCAGAGATTTAAAATTTTTCATATAACCGGTGTTATCCATTAACTGTTCATAACTTGACATACCCGAAAGTACCATCATTACATTAGGCTGGCTTGCAGCAAAACGGATTGCCCATGACGCTACAGACAAGTCAGGAGCATAGTCCCTAAACATTTTTTTTGCCTCAGCAGGCACTTTGGCCAGAATACCACCTTTGATAGGTTCCATGACGATGACTGGTTTTCCGTGTTTTACACAAACCTCATAGCACTTACGTGACTGGATGTTCGCGTTGTCCCAGTCTAGATGTAGACTTGTAGTTTAATATATCCTGATAATATAAGTGATTTGCAAATTTAAGTAACCTTTAAAATATAAAAAGGATAAATGAATGTGTTAATTAAATTTAACATTCCT
>NZ_JAHLEC010000224.1 GCF_018861705.1 Clostridium psychrophilum
GATAGTGTTAACTATCTTATGAAAAAACATTAACTGGAATAATTAGGATGTGGATTTTGGATTGTAACTCAAAAATATTAATAGAAATATCTCAAGACATGTGTACTATCTAGAATTTTGTTATATGCGGATAAAAAAAGGCGTCAAAATAGGCCTGTTCAGATTGTTCCTTTTTAGAAAATCTGAGCGGGTAAGAAAAATTTAACTATATTAAAGATAGATTCACCTATACAACTTGTTTTTCTATTATAAGGTGTTGTGAAAGTTCAATTAGTTTTTGCCATTTCCCTGGCATAGTAGAAATCTTTTCAAGTTCAGGGATTGAGTTCAATGGTCCCCAATAAGCGTAGCTATGTGGGCGGAGAAAGTTGTAATAGGCTACAAATAGAGCCAAGTGCGTGTTAGAACCTTCTTCACTACCAAAGCCATTTGTAACTCTATAGGAGAATTTAAATGTTCTGTTGAGACGCTCTATTATTTGTTTAAGCCAACGATACTCAGTGGAAACAGGATCAGCGTTGGTAAGACCAATTACTTGGATTACGTCGAAATCCATGTTGTTAAGTCTAAACTGTTGCTCCGCAAGCTTATATGCAGTATAGCCATCAGCAACGAATTTAAGAGACTTGCCGGGAAACTCTTTGAACTTATCAAAAGCCATACGCATAGTTAAAATACAGGGCCCTGCATCACGGATAAAAGAGGCTTGGTATCCTAAAATTGATTTTTTGATTGCGTCCATAACAAGCCAAATATATTGAGTAGTTCCTTTGACTTTAGTATAAGTTTCATCAGCGGCAAGATAATTAGTAGGCTTATAGTCATAATTATCGACAAAGGGTTTAACCAGGGCACCAGCTGTTACGGCGTATCTACTAACCATGACATGAGAAATTTTAACTCCATGAATTTCCCAAAGAGCAAGCGCCGTACGGCGTGTAGATAGTCCTAAATTAATGTTGTATGTTAAGCACAGGCCCATTACATGAGGAGAAAAGTTTCTGAAATTAAGGCTTGTTGCACCTTTTGGCATAGAAGATAAATCTACATCAAAGTAGTTAGTGGTAAACTCACGATAAATGTAATGAAGTTTGAATTTGTGTTTATCTTCCTTGTATTCTTTAATATCTTCAAGTGAAAGATTTGAAAGAGAGTTAAGGTAAAAGCTACACTTTTTATTAACACATTTATGGATATAGAAATTTTTACGGTCTTTCTTCTTACTTAGGGCATGTCCACAAAATGGGCAAATGAGCTTCTCACTCTTCAAATCAACTTTGTTTTTGTTGAAATGTAGATTGCAAACCTTGCACCAAAGCTGCCCACGACCGCCAGCATTATCGTAGATATAGTTGTGCGGAGCACCACATTGAGGGCACATAATATCAGGTGATATAGGATGTTTACCACGAAAATTAACTGGCTTTTTATCCTTGCCATGAGTGGTTTTATACTCATCTAAGAGTTGTATGTAATTAAGCTTTTTAAAAGTCTTAATAATTGGTAATTTATCTACAGTAAGTTTTTTATATTTAGGACTTGTCATATCATATTTTGGAGCATTAAGAGGTATGTTTTTCACAATAAAAACAAGTAAATGATTTATTTGCGAAAGTAGTAGTTGATTATATGTAACTAACATTGATATAATTGAACTCACAATGGCACCTTCTTTCGTAATTTTTGTTGGGGTAAGATACAACAATTATACCAAAAGAGAGGGGGTCATTGTTTTTTATATTAAAAACAGTTATAACCCTTGCAATAGCAAGGTTTCAAATAAATAAAGCAAAGATAGTGTTTACACTATC
>NZ_JAHLEC010000225.1 GCF_018861705.1 Clostridium psychrophilum
TTGTAGTTTAATATATCCTGATAATATAAGTGATTTGCAAATTTAAGTAACCTTTAAAATATAAAAAGGATAAATGAATGTGTTAATTAAATTTAACATTCCTTTATCCTTTGTTTTTTAGTAAAATGAAAAGGAGAAGCTCCCGTCGAAAGTTACTTCTCCAAATCTGAAACCCCAAAGTCACAAAATGGTTTGGTGATTATTATGATAATTGATTTTACTATTAATTTCAATAACTATATAGAAAAAATATTAAATAACTACTTATTTTTTGACTATATATGCCCTAAATGTGGTGCGAAGCATTCATTTACAAGGCATGGCAGTTATGAAAGAAATGTTTGCTTTATAGACAAGCATAATAAAATTTGTGAAGAGCAAATGTGCATTTTAAGACTTAAGTGTAGCTCCTGCAACAGCACTCATGCTATACTTCCAAATGATATTATCCCCTATTGTGTTTATTCTTTTTCATTTATTATAAATGTTCTCATAAAATATTATTCAAAAGACAATAAAATTGAGGATATATGCTCATTATTTCCTATTTCATTTCAGCTTATTTACAGCTTTATTTCTAAATTCTTAGATTTTTTAAACTCATCTTTTAGTGTCTTAAACAATCTTGGGTGCGAAGTGCCTTGTATTCCTCAGAAAATAATTTCAATTATTAATTTGTATCATAAAAATAAAAATTTCCTGTGCAGTTATCTTTTCAGCACTCAATGGATGTTTTTCATGAGAAAGTTTCACAACAGGTTATCTACTCCAATTTACATAGGTTCATTTTACTGATTAACTTCACCACCCACACAACTTTTGAATATATTTTAGGACTAGTTATTGCTAATATAATATTAAAAATATATTCAGGAGGTTTGGATTATGGACAGTAAAAAGCAACAAGATTTAGCTCTTTTTAGATTCGCGCTAATCGCACCATTAGTTAATGAAACATACGAAGCCCTCTCTAAAAGCCAGTATTTTAGAGATATAGCATCAAAATCTCACACTCTACCAGATGGAAAAATCATTCAATTTTCTCCAGCTACTATAAAAAAATGGTTTCTAGCATATAAACACAAAGGATTTGAAGCACTAATGCCTAAATCACGCTTAGATATTGGTACACCAAGAAATATCGATTCAAATGCTATTTCAAAAATTCTTGAACTAAAGGGAAATTACCCATATATAACCGGCACTTTAATTTACCACAAGCTTATTGAAGAAGGTTATGTTAAAGAAAACAAAACGTCTTTGGCTACTGTTCTACGATACATACGTGATAATAATCTCAAAAGAAAGCAGATAGCACCAATAGATAGAAGAGCATTTGAAATGGAATTTGCCAATGATTGTTGGCAATCGGATACAACACATGGGCCAGTTATTAAAGTAAAAGGGCAAAAAAAACAGGCTTATCTAATTACGTTTCTTGACGACGCATCTAGGCTAATCCTTCATGGAGAATTCTTTTTCAATGATAATGCTGTAAATATGCAGACTGTTTTTAAAAAGGCAATATCAAAATATGGACTACCCAAAAGGTTGTTTGTTGACAATGGTAAGACTTATAAAAATGACCAACTTGGTTTGATTTGTGCATCTTTAGGTATCGAATTACTCCACACAAAAGTATATTCACCAGAATCTAAGGGGAAAATAGAAAGGTCCTACCGGACAATTAAAGATAACTGGATGAACGGTATTAATTGGAATGATTATGAATCTTTAGATGAATTAAATACTGACTTTAACAAATATCTAAAT
>NZ_JAHLEC010000226.1 GCF_018861705.1 Clostridium psychrophilum
CAAATAAAGCAACATTAAATTTCTTCAGGATACATTTTCACTTTTCAACCCACATTCTAAATCCTAATATTTCCATTATTGTTTTTTCATAAGTTAGTTAACACTATCATACTAACTTACTATATATAATATCATACTATTCAAGTGTTAAAGTGCAATTTCGTGCGTAAAAAACATAATTATAGCGAAGAGTATAGATTTATGGCTATAATACCATATATTTTATCGAAACTATGTTATTATTAGGTTAATTTTCTTTTAAAAATAAAAAAATAAAGCCTAGTGAAAACTTGAGGTTTCAATTAACTAATGTATTCATAATCTAGCTCATTATACTTTTATTTACTAGATTACCATGTTTAAAATTATAAATACACGTATTATAATTATCTAAAATTTATATAAACGTATAGTTTATTTACAAATATTGTTTAACATAATACTTATAATTTGTAAACTTTTATACATATTGCCACAACATGTTTCATTATTCTATCTTTTTATTACAAATAATACGACATTATACAATTATTTTTTCAAAAGGCTAAAGATTTATCTTTCAATCCCGATAGTAAAATAACAAGTACTTTTCAAAGGTAAATGTTACTTGTTATTTAATAATTGGACAAGCTTATTGTCTCTCATTATAAGTTTATGAAAGGAGTTGTAATAATTTGAGTTATTGTCAACTAGTTGTATTTAACCTAGGATTGGATGAGTATGCAATCAATATTTCTTATGCTCAAGAAATAATTCGCATACCTACATTTACACGATTACCTAATACTCCCCCATTTATTGAAGGTGTATTTAATCTTAGAGGTAAAATAATTCCTGTCTTTAATCTAAAAATAAGATTTGGAATGGATCAATCGGAAAAAAGTATTGATAGCAGGTTACTGATAGTTGAACTGGATAACATGATGATAGGTATTATCGTCGATGATGTTTCAGAAGTTATTAGAATTGATGAAAAATCGATTCAAAAACTAAGTTCGGAAATTGTAAGCATTAGTGAAAACAGTATACAAGGTGTCAGTATAATCGGTCAAAGGATAATTATAATATTGAACGCTTTAAACCTAAAATCAGAAATTTTTAAATATAATTTGGATAAGGAGTTGGTATCATGATTTCAATAAATGGATTAGATTATTTAAAGGCAGTTGCTGAGCTTCAGGCTAACATTATACCTGGGGGCATTTTATTTTTGATTATTGAAGGGGATACAATAACATGGAGAAAATCATCTGAAATATTTGACTTAGATTTCTTTAATGTTGGAGAATTAATTAAAAATAACAGTATAGCTAGAAAAGCAATGAATGATAAAAAAACATTAACCGAAAATATTCGCCGTTCTCTTTACGGCACAAGACTAAGGACTATAGCTGTTCCTCTAATTAATGATAACAATGAAGTTGTTGGAGCTTTTTCTATTTTGATTCCTAGATTACACCCTGTTGTTAAGGCATTCCCTGATTTTGCACCAATCGTAGCTGAGATGTTCCCAGAAGGTTCCACTATGTTTGTAACTGATTTACAAAAAATAATAAATAAAAAATCTTCGAAAAAATTTGACGTAAATTCCTTACAAGTTAATAATATTCTTTCTGAAGAATCTATTTCAAAAAGAACGATAAAGAACAAAATCTCCCTACGGTCGAGTAAAAACCCTTATGCCAAGCAAATATGATAATCTCATCGTCCTTTGATTATCATATTTGCATCACATTCTGGGCATAGAACA
>NZ_JAHLEC010000227.1 GCF_018861705.1 Clostridium psychrophilum
TGTATATTATTACCATTTTTCATTTATAAGGAGTGATTTTTATGTTAACTGTTAAGGCTTCACATACTCAATATCAAAATTTTGTTGAAACATTTTTAGAAGAATTCTTTATTCAAAATAATCAACAAATTACTTTATTTGAACGTAGTACAATAATAACAAAAATCTGGTCTGCCGACCTAACCGGAATTGTCCCTCTAATACAAAGTACTTATTCTAAGTCTAATCAAGGTGCTCCGCCCAAAGATGCGGTAGCTTTACTCAGATCACTTATTATTATGGCTTATTGTAAAGAAACCAGCATATCATCTTGGATAAAGACATTACGTTCAGAACCGTTTTATGCAATTCTGTCAGGCTTTATCCCTGCTTGCTACTCGCCTTTTAAAGCCGAAGGCATACTTGCTGATCAAATACCTGGCATAGGTACTTTTTATGATTTTATGGATAGGCTGATTCATAAGGATAAAATCCTATATAAATCCAAACTGCGTAAATTCAAACGTAAACCAAGTAAAAAACAAAAGAAAAACCAAAAGATGAATAACTCCAAATCTGGTGTTGTCGAACGTTTAGTTAAAAGAGTCTTAAAATATGATAATTCTAAACTTTCTGACAGAATAGAATCCAAAATGAATAGCATACTTAAAGAATTATTTGTTATGCCTTCCTTATCAATGGGCATTTTGGGTGACCCTTCTAAACTAAATATTGCTGGTGATGGAACTTGTATGCCCTCGCAGGCTTCGCCTTACGGTAAAAAAGTGTGTGATTGCAAACATAAACCAGGAGAACATTGTAACTGTTATCGAAAGTTTACCGATCCCAGTGCTAGCTGGGGTTGGGATAGCTTTAATGAACATTATTACTATGGTCATACCTATCACGGATTTACTGCCTGTGATAGTTTTTACAGCCTACCTATCCATATTAAATTTGTTAGTGCAGCAAGGCATGATTCTGTTACTGGTGTTTATGAACTTAAAGAACTTGTAGATTTATACCCTGAAATTGATTTTTATTCCATAGCCTTAGATTCCGCATATGATGCTAATGCTTTTTATCTTTTATGCATGCATTATGGAATAAATCCTATTATTGATTTAAATTCACGTTCTTCAAAACCTACATCAGGTAGAGAATTTGTTGAACTTAATGATAATGCTATTCCTCATGGTAAAGTTTGTGGACATCAGCTTCGTAATTGGGGAATTGTCAGCAAAGAATACAGGCATAAATGGCTATTCCCAGTTCAATGTGAACACTGTAAAAAATGTCCTATGAAAAGCAACCAAACTTATTACACTAAAACATTAGATAACCCAAGATATTTTACTCCTATACTAAGAGGTTCAAAGCAATGGAAATCTCTTTATAAACGGCGTTCAACTACTGAAAGATGTTGGGATAGAATAAACAACGACTTCCATGCTGAAAATGCGATTATCTATTCCGTTGGTCGCAGAATAACGAGAGTATTTCTTGGTGCATTTTGCTGCTTTATAGATGCTTGGGCTAAGGAAAAAGAGGTAACCCTTGCTGATATTTTCCCAATTTTCAAGAAAATAGCTGCTTAATTCATAATTAGTTTTAATTAAATAACCAGCCTACGGCTTTTTAAAATAGTGTATAAAAAGCCTTTTTGTCATACCTGCTATTATTTCACTTATAGTATTACATCCAAATAAATACTTTTGTT
>NZ_JAHLEC010000228.1 GCF_018861705.1 Clostridium psychrophilum
GTGGTAGTCCTATTGTTCTATGCCCAGAATGTGATGCAAATATGATAATCAAAGGACGATGAGATTATCATATTTGCTTGGCATAAGGGTTTTTACTCGACCGTAGGGAGAGTTTGTTCTTAATGTATCAATTTATTAATTTATATAATAGTTAAATGTAGTATACATTTAAACAAAATATTGGAGGTAAGTATATGAAAAAAACATTAGCTTTAGTCGCAATCTTATTAACTCTAGCAGGCTCTCATACTGTATTTGCTGCTAGTGGAGTAGTAAATGCAAGTACATTAAACATTAGACAGAAACCAACCCTTAAATCCTCGGTTTTAGTTTCTATGCCAAGGAATACGAAGATTAATACTTTAGGGAAAAGTGGTGCTTATTACAAAGTAACTTATAAAGGAAAAACTAGATATGCATATGGATTTTATATAAAAATGGTACAAGCTGCTACTGTTTCATCAAGTTCAGCATCTAAAGTGAACACTGTTGTATCAAAAGCACATAAATTACTTGGAACTCGTTATAGATATGGGGGAACATCACCATCTACTGGATTTGATTGCTCAGGGTTAACTCAATACGTTTACAAAAGTGTTGGTGTTGCTTTACCTAGAACAACTTATCAGCAAGTAAGAAAAGGTAAATCTGTTGGTGTAAATAGTCTTAAAGCAGGGGATTTAGTCTTTTTTATAGGAGATCAGCATGTAGGATTATATATCGGAAACAACAAATTTATACAAGCACGGAAAACTGGTACAGTTGTGCAAACAACTCAATTAAGCGGGTATTGGAGATCATCATTTGTAACAGCAAGAAGGATACTTTAAAAATTGATATGTTGAAGTCCATATAACCTTGTGTTATAATTTTCTATATATTGTAAAATTAAATGATTTGTATAGTTTTCTAGGGTTCCGCAGTTTATGACTGGACTGGTCCAAGAGAAGACGCACAGTTACTGTGTACACGGAAGGATAAAAGCCTGGGAGATATTTTAAATAATATTTCTTTGGCTTTTTTTTGTTGAAATTATGCCATAAATATTATTATTAAATAATCAATTATAAAAAAATATTAATTTAGGAGGAAATGATTATGCAATGGTTATATTTAGTGGTAGCGGGAATGTTTGAGGTCGAATGGGCAATTGGATTAAAATATTCACAAGGATTCACAAAAATGATGCCTAGCGTGTTTACTTTAGTAGGGATGATTGCAAGTTTCTATTTTTTATCACTAGCTTTAAAAAGCCTTCCAATAGGAACTGCATATGCAATTTGGACAGGTATAGGCACTATTGGGACTGTAATTTTAGGTGCTGTTTTGTTTAAAGAGCCATTTGATATTATGCATATAATTTGTATTGCATTGATAGTTAGTGGGATTGTTGGATTAAAATTAATAACAATACACTAATAACATGCATTTCTGTAAAAATAATATCTAGTTAAAACTTAAAAGTTCAAGGAACTTTGGATTTTTTAAAACGACAGTTCAGAAGGAAAGATTCCCACTTCTATACGAGTGGGAGGATAACTATTGCGAATTGTTATCTACTCCAGAGAACTACAACGGGGAAAAGCCCTATGTGTTAAGATAGTTGTCGTAGAGAGAAATATAGTATACTATACTGTATAGGCTTTACGAGAGGAGCAATAAAACATGGTGAGTAAAATTGGCTATTCTGAAGAAG
>NZ_JAHLEC010000229.1 GCF_018861705.1 Clostridium psychrophilum
ATATTCAGTTAAATAATATATAATTTTATTATGTATTATTTTTATACAAATTTAAGTAGAGCGAGGTACAATAATGAATAAAAAACTGAGAATACTAACAAGAAATCTGCAAAAACTATTTAATTCAGAAATAATTAAAAAGATGTCTTTAAAGCACCAAGTTGTTAAGCGCAAGAGTAAGCTTACTGGAGAAATTTTTCTGAATTTATGCACATTTTATGGTGAAGAATTATGTTCAGCAGCTCTAACAAAATTATGTACTAGATTATCAGCTAAAGATGACATTTTGTTGTCTCCACAAGCGTTACACAATAGGTTTAATAAAGGTGCTGCTGAATTTATGAAAAATGTCTTTAATGAAATGATGAAGGTACAAAGTGATATTTTAAGGGAACAAGAACAATTGCTTAAAACAAACTTTAATAGAATAACTGTAGTGGATTCTACAATTTTTAAACTTCCAGATAATCATAAAAACATTTATAAAGGATCTATAAGTAAATCAGGTGCTAAAATACAGCTTCAGTATGATTTATTAACGGGAGAATTTATTCTTTGTGAGGTTATGCAAGGATATAAAAATGATGGGTCCTACATCCCTAAATTACAAAGTACAGTTAGAAAAGGTGATTTGTGTTTAAAAGATTTAGGCTATTTGAAAATAGAGGATTTAAGATTTATTGAGAATGTGGATGCTTACTATGTTTCAAAACTTAAAATTCATATGAATATTTTTAAAAGGCAGGAGGTAACAGAAATAGGGTTTGGCGGTAAAACAACTGTGAGAGATAGATATTCCCTAATAGATCTCTACAAGCTAACAGAACCTTTATCAGAAGGTGAAACACTGGAGCTTTCAGAAATCTATTTAGGAAATGCATACAAAAATAAATTTAAAACCAGATTAATTGTAACTAAATTATCTGAAGAAAACAAGAGAAAAAGACAAAATAAACAGAAAGAGGAGATTAGAAAGGGGCATAAAATTGCAGGTGAAAGAGACGAACAATGGGCTTCTATAAATGTTTATGTTACTAATACACCAGTTGAAACTATAGATGCTTTAAAGGTTCATGAACTATACACCTTGCGGTGGCACGTCGAGATAATGTTTAAAATATGGAAATCTAATTTTAAGATTCATAGAGTTAAAAAAACAAAAATTGAGCGGTTTGAATGTTTTTTATATGGAAGACTTATAGCCATACTACTATCTTTGTGTATTGTTTTTACATCTCGCAAAACTATTTACGAAAATGAAGGTAAAGAAATTAGTGAATTAAAGTCTTTTGGAATTGTTCAAGATTACTTTGATGTGTTAAGGCAGAAAATTTTCAAGGGTGAAATAATAGTATCAACCCTATTATTGAAGATTTTTAATTTGATAAAGAAATTAGGTTTGAAATGCAAACGAAAAGGCAGAAAAACACTAGCATTAATACTAAAGAACATTGAAATAACAGAAGCTGAATTGGTAAAAATGGCAAGTTAATACTTGATGTTATTTATATATATGTAAATAATCTACAAAAATAATTGCAGTTTTATTTGCTGTGCTTAAAATTCACAATATTCATTAATTATTTTGAAAAAATTCTATTTTTGCCCATATTACAACTTCCATTTATAAAATAATGATAGCCATCATCATTTGGAATATGTTTCAATTCTTAGGTTGATGGCTATG
>NZ_JAHLEC010000230.1 GCF_018861705.1 Clostridium psychrophilum
CGGAGTTTGTCAACATAGTTGTCGCAATTTATACATTTAATTTTTTTATGATGATGCCTTTTCTATAATGAGAAGTTCTTCTTCTTTTATTGGATTCAAAGACACATATTTGGGTAAATCCCAATTTCTAATTTCTCTACTCCACCTTTCAGGATGGTTCTCTTTTGCCATTGCATACACTCTTTTTCTATTCTCCATAATGTTTTTGTCCAAGCTATAATGCCTCTGGTATGGGGTCAAATATTTGATACCGCTATGCATATGTACATTGTTGTACCAATAGACAAACTTCGTTACCCACTCACGCGCGTCAGAAATACTTACAAATCCACCGTTAGGGAATGAGGGCACATACTTCATTGTTTTAAATAACGATTCTGAGTATGGATTATCGTTGCTTACTCTGGGGCGTGAAAATGAGCTCTGAACCCCAAGTTTCTCTAATGTAGCAAGGAACGTTGCAGCCTTCATAGGACTTCCATTATCGGAGTGAAGTATAAGAGGCTTACCTAATATTTTTTGAGAAAGGAGCGCACGGCTAACAAGGATCTTGGCATATTCTGCATTCTCTGTTTCCCAAACTTCATAACCAACAATCATACGGCTGAACATATCTAGTATTAGATATAGCTTAAAATATAGACCTTTCACAGAGCCATCAAGCCATGTGATATCCCATGTCCAAACTTGGTTTTGCGCGGTTGCTATATGAGTAGGTGCAACTCTTTTCACGGGCGCCTTCGGCTTAAATCTATGAGTGTTTTGTTTTTCTTCTCTAAGTATTCTATGAATCGTAGATTCCGAGGCAATATAAATTCCCTGATCAGCTAGCTTTGGTACTATTTGTGCAGGTACTAAATCGGCATAGTCATTACTATTTATTACCTGAATAATCTCGGCTCTTTCTTCATCACTAAGTTTATTCTTAGGAGGCTTCCTACATGCTAGCGGGCGTTTATCTTCCGTTGATTCAGGAGTTAGTGACCATCTCTCATAAGTCCTAGTCGATATTCCAACTTCATAGCAGCATGGTCTTAACCTAGCACCGGAATGTACAGCTTCATTAATCAGTTCTAAAGCTTTAATGCGATCTGAGGCACTGATTAGTCTTCCTCTTGGTCCCCCCAAATCGCATGAACGTTTTTTCTTAGTACTAGTAGTGCTGCGGTTTCAGCTAAAGCTTTCTCTTTAAACCTAAGCTCTTTTTGAATCTTTATGACTTTATCCTTTTCTTCTTTTAGCTCACCTTTTAACTTTTTAGGATCTTCGATGCTGCCATTGTTTGCATTCATGCATTGTGATTTCCATACCTTTATATCATCTTTATATGTACCTTTTCGCCGGCAATATTCACTAAGCTCTTGCTCGTTTAAAGTAGCCGACTCAAGAACCATATGAAACTTTTCCTCTGATGTCCAATCCCCATTTAGTCTTAAAATCTTTATTCCTTCTTTTCTCTCAGCGTCTTTAATCCATTTATAAATTGTACCTTTATTTATCTTTTTATCTAGAGATACTTTAGTTATGCTTTCTTTTTCAGAACCAGTTACTCTTGCTAGTACTTCTTTTCTTACTTCTTCAGAATAGCCAATTTTACTCACCATGTTTTATTGCTCCTCTCGTAAAGCCTATACAGTATAGTATACTATATTTCTCTCTACGACAACTATCTTAACACATAGGG
>NZ_JAHLEC010000231.1 GCF_018861705.1 Clostridium psychrophilum
TAGTTAATTGCAAAACTTTTCATAAAACCAATACAAATAATGGATAAAGATTCTCCTGATTTATAGCGAACTTAATAAGCATTAGGTTAACTATAAAAAATAACTATGCTATTAAAGATTTTACAGATAAAAGGTGAGTTTTTTTATCAAGTTTATCAGCAATTAAAATTACAATTTGTTGTGTTATTGCAGCGAGAATTACTTCAACTTTAAGGGACACAGTATTTCTTAACTTTGTATATCCAAGACACATAGGAAATTTTACCATGAAGTTAGTTCTTTCAATTATGGTTCTTATTTTGTAAAGGTGAATCCATTTATCTGATCCTCTTGGGATAACAGTATTAAGTCTGTAATTATCATTAACATTAGTGTGATGCATTCTACCACAAGGAGATGTAGTGCAAGGATTTTCACAGGATAGAATATACTTTGTTTTACCTTTTACAGCTGTTTTCTTGGATTTTGGACAGAGCCATTTTAGCCTTAATGGTCTTCCTTTTTCTTTTGAGGAACCGTCAAATTTCATATGTAAAGAATCATCTTTTGGGCATGTAGGAATCCCATTGTCGCTGATTTTGGGTTTGCCTATATTCTTGGTTGCTCTTGGATTGAGTGGGATTATAGGGATAATATTATGATCTTTATAAAGATATTTATAATTTTGAATGGCGTCAAAGCCAGCATCACCTAAAAAATATTTGTATGTAAAATTAGAATGATAATTGAAGTAATTATTAAGTACTGGGATAAGGCTCTTGGCATCATAATTATCTTTATGCTCAGCTCCCGATTTAGCGTCAGCTATATTAATAGAATTATCACTGTTGTAAAAATCAATATGCCTTATGATGCCAAGACCATTGGTGACTAAAGCGACTTTCCTTGAGTAACAATAGTGACCGTTGATATAAGATAATTTAATGTCTTTATTAGAAAGAGATTCTTTAGGCATCTGATAACAAGCGTAGCTATGAGCATTGAAATTAGGGATGTTCTTAGAAAACTTCCTAGTATTTCTCATAACTGAGTCAAAGGCCTTAGGGTTGTTTTCTTTAACATAACCCTCAATGCCTGTAGTATCGGCCACCAAAATAGCAGCAAGATCTGGGCTCAGCCTTTTGCATATAGGTTCAGTAATTTCAACTAGATTATTAAAAAACATAAGAAAATCATCTTCAAAGTCCATTTTTAGTCTTGAAAATTGGGATGCATTTGGTACTCTAGAAAAACCACATAATGTCTTAAGCTCCGAAGAGAGATTTAATACATTAATTAGCAAAGATATATCGGCGATAGAGAGTATCATTTTTATAATTAAAGCTGTTACCATAGATGAAAGTTTGTAATTCCTAGGGTGTCCAGTTGAAGCATAATAGTGATTAATGAAGCTTTGAGGAATTAATTCAGATAAGTTGATATATTGGTCAAAAAGACGTATTAGCTTTGGTTTATCTTGATGAAAATACTCATCCAGATCTGTGTAAATATCAGTAAGAGATAATTGTTTTAAATTCGATTGCATGGAATTTTCTCCTTTCTGTGAATTTAGTTGTGATGAATATAAATTCGACAAAAGGTGGGGGAATTCCTGTAAATATATGATTGTAAAGCCTTGAAGTCACTTGACTACAAGGTTA
>NZ_JAHLEC010000232.1 GCF_018861705.1 Clostridium psychrophilum
ATTCCATAGTGATTATCCTCCTGTGTGTTTTAGTTTAGGCGATTAAAGCATAACACAGAATTAATCCACTATGGATTTCTTATTGGTTCAACTTCATTTTACAACAGGTCACCAAAAGAAAAAACATTCGAAAATCAAAATAATTAAACATATTTATTTAATTTTTACTTCTCATTGTAATGCTTCATATCGATCTACACGCCATTTTTTAAATTAATGTATTGATTCTTAACTGAACAAATAAATTGGTCGTAGAATATTGAACATAAAAATAGAGCTAATAATTAAACTGCTCCATTTTGTTTACCTTAATTCATTACAATTACTGTTTGTTATTATTCAATATTTTCCAATGCATAGTCCAACATCATGTTTATGAATTCATTCCTGTTATAATTTGATTTTGTAGCTAATTTATCTATAACTTCTAGCTTCTGAAAGTCCATAGAAAGTAAAAATGATTTTCGTTCATCAACTGTGCTTACTTTCTTTTTAACTTTAAAAGGTTTTATATGTTTATATTCTATTAATTTTTCATCGATTATTTTTTTATCTTCTTTTTTAGTTTTAATTTTATTGATTTTTGAAAGTTCATTAGTAATGTCATCCATATTTAAAACTCCTTTATATCATAATTTTATTTGATTCTAGATATGATTTCATAATACAAGTCTTTATAAGCATCTACATATTTTCCACCTTTTACATAATAATTTATAGGCTTATGAACTGTAATAGCTTCAACATATTTAACACTATTATAGATAATTGTTTTGAACAAATCTTGTTGAAAACGTTTCTCAACTATTTGAGATATTTTTTTAGAAAATAAGGTCGTTTTATCAAAGTTATTTCTCAAAATTCCTAATAATTTTAGGTTGTCATTGAGACTTATATCTTTCATTTCTGCAATCATACCCTCCATTAATACCAAGCCTTGCATTGCGAGGGGACTATTATCAATTACCATTAAGTAGTAATCACTAATAGCTAGTGCATTTAAACTTATGAGACCTGTACTGGGTGCGTTATCTATTATTATATAATCATAATCGGTCTTGTTTTCGAACTTTTCAAACTTAGACTTCAACATTGTTTCCTTTGTATTTCGTTTGTGACTAAGTTCAATTTCCAAATTAGCACTCCCAATTACATTTGTTATAACATCAATGTAGTCGTTATATTTTGTTATGCAATCATCAAAAGTGATTTTTGAATTCCTATATAAATCATACAGAGTAAGACCTTGCTCATTTTCTATATTTAATATTTGGGTACTACCTGAGGTTGGGTCGTTATCCACTAGAAGCACTTTATGTCCTTGTGAGGCTATAACTCCACATAGATTAATACTTGTTGTGGTCTTTCCAACTCCACCTTTTGTATTTATGTATAACATATATATACTGTGGGAAATAGGTGTTAGAAAATTAATCCTAAAGCCTTTTTTGTTTCTGACATTATTGCAATAGCAATAGCTGTGAAGCCTCTGATGTGACCACTTGTCAATAGTTAGATAGATTTGCTACTTGTTGATTTACACTTTATCTTATCCTAAGTTTTACAAATTAATTTATCTAGTTAAATCATGGATTTGCACATATATTTATCCGATTTACATAATAATTTAACCGGAA
>NZ_JAHLEC010000233.1 GCF_018861705.1 Clostridium psychrophilum
AACACTTGACAAGTCTGTAAAATTTTGAAAATCTCCTCCTAAAGACATGTTTTAAAAGGAGGATTATTTTATGCTAAAAAATTGGAGCTCTCATGCTGATTATCAGCAATTTATTATTTCAAATCTCTCATCTTTCTACAAAGCTTTTCCTAAAAAAATCATAGAACTTGAACCTTCTATATCTAAGTTGTATTGCTTAGACTTAGATATTCTTAGAGAGATATTAAAACCTTATTATTCTAATATTGGTAGACCTGCAACTCTTCAACCTGAAATATTTCGTTCATTTTCTCTAATGCTTTTTCAAAAGGAGACAAGCATTACCAACTGGGTTAACAAGCTTCATGCCAGTGAGTTACTTGCAACCTGTATAGGCTGCACTATAACTAATGTTCCATCACTTGGTGCTCATTATGATTTTATCTCTAGATTATGGCTCTCAAACCTGTCTACCGACAGAGTAAACCTAAGAAAAATATATTCATATAAGAAGAAACCCTCTAAAATTAAAGCACCCGGGAAAAATAAAAAGCTTCCTAATAAGAAAAGTGGTGTTGTTAAGAAAATCTCGAATTATTTTGAAGCTGGTCGCTCATTTTCCCTAAGAGCCGAAAGGCTGCTTCAAAAAATATTTTCATTAGTTGCTGTAGTGCCCTCTTTTAATCTTAATTTAATAGAAGAAAATAACCTTACAGTTGGTGGTGATGGTACTTGTGTTCACTGTAAGTCTTCTTACTATGGTTCTAAAGTTTGTGACTGCCGTCAAAACGGAATTTACGATTGTAAATGCGCTCGTAGACTTTCTGACATAGATGCTAATTGGGGTTGGGACAGCCATGAAAATCGTTGGTTTTACGGCTACACTCTCTATGCTTTATCAGTCTATAATAAAAAATATAAGATAGATCTACCTATTTATCTGCGATTTGTAGAAGCAAGCAGACACGACAGTGTCACTGGAATAGTAGCATTAGCTGAATATAGAGAACTGTTGCCGCAGCACTCTATATCAAATTATGTTCTTGACTCAGCTAACGATAACTACCCTACATATGAATTATGTTCCAAATGGAACATTAATCCTTTTATTGATTTGAACTCCAAAAACAAAGGGAATTCAAAATATCAAACCGCTTTAGATGTTAATGAAAAAGGAGTTCCTATCTGCATTGGTGACCATAAAATGATTTATAACGGTTACGAAAAAAGTCGTTCCCGCCTTAAATGGCGTTGTCCTTTAGTTTTAAAAAAGGTTGATAGTTGCTCCTGTTGTGAAAAGTGCTCACCTTCACCTTATGGGCGAGTAATCTATACTAAACCATCGTGGGATTTGCGCTTGTTTACTACTGTGCCTCGCGGCTCAAAACAATGGAAAACTATTTATAAAACTAGAACCTGCTCAGAACGTATAAATAATCGTATTCTTAATGATTATAGAATTCATTCTTTAAGAATACATGGTAAAAAGCGTTACTCATTTATGACTATGATAGCAGGAATTAACATTCATCTAGATGCAGGACTTAAAGTTTCAGGTTTTAGTATTTTAAATTTATTAGAGTAGCGGTTTAACAATTGAAAACTTTTTCCTGAAAAATCCTGCATCGTACAGGCCTGTTTGCTATGT
>NZ_JAHLEC010000234.1 GCF_018861705.1 Clostridium psychrophilum
AAGAATCTACATTTAATATAATAAAATTAGTTTTACCTGTCAATTTTCTGTAAAAAGGAAACTGTTTAAACAGGTGTATTTGTGTTGCTTTTTTTTATTCATAGAAAAAAACAGTTCTTAACTTTTAGAAACTCAACAACAAATAAAGCAACATTAAATTTCTTCAGGATACATTTTCACTTTTCAACCCACATTCTAAATCCTAATATTTCCATTATTATTTTTTCATAAGTTAGTTAACACTATCTATAATTTTATATTTTCACTGCTATTCACAATCTACAATTACCTTTACAGTTTTTTCATTTGGATTTTTTATTAAATCAAAAACTTTATCTGCACTGTCTAAAGGAACAATATGTGTTACAATTTTTTCTATGTCATCTTTAATTTGATGTGCATATTGAACAGCTTGTTCAAATTCTCTCATAGTATATACACGGCTTCCAACTATTGTCTGTTCTTTAAAATTAATATCTTGAAGATTAACTGCATGAGGCATCTTATGAATTCCAGTCATACAAATAGTGCCTCCAATGCGACAGACTTTTGTTATATCTAAGGCAGCAATTTCAGACCCACTACATTCAAATACAACATCAGCTCCAACATTATCAGTGGCATCGTTTACACAGTCTATCAAATTTTGTATTTTCACATTTACAGCCGTAAATCCCATATCTTCGCACATTTTCAATCTGCTATCATCAATGTCTGAAATAATAATTTTTGAAGCTCCACTATGTTTTAATACGATTCCAGTTAATATTCCTATTGGACCTGCTCCTATAATTACAGCATTGTCTAAAGCTTTAAATTTTGATTGATGTAATGTACGAATAACCACCGCAAGAGGTTCTACCACGGCTGCAACCTTATCTGGTAATGAATCATCTAGTTTAACTAATACGTTTTCATAGCAATTAACATATTCAGCCATGCCACCATCAATATCAATTCCGATAAGCTTTAAAGTATTACAAACATGTGGTGACCCTGTCTTACATGCAAAACATTTGCCACAAGAAATTAAAGGATAAGCACAAACTCTATCTCCTATCTTAAACTTTTCTGATGATCCTTTAATCTGATCAATAACTCCAACAAACTCATGTCCTAATACTAAAGGCGCTTTTGCTCTTGGATGTTTGCCTGAGTAAATTCCTATATCTGAACCACAAACTCCACAGTATTTTACTCGAATTCTTACTTGTCCATCTTTAAGTTCTGGAACGTCCATTTCTTTAACTCTCACTTCTTGTGGACCTGCATATATTAATGTCTTCATTTATAATCCCTCCATATATATTTGTTGTTCCTTAATTCGGAACGCTGTTCCTTTTTATAATTTAATAATAACAAACTGATTAATAAAAGTCAATATAATTATTTTATATTTTTCTCATCTATATGATCGAGACTTGTTGTAAAATCAAGTTGAACCAATAAAAATCCATAGCGGATTAATTCTGTGTTATGCTTTAATCGTCACAACTAAAACACACAAGGAGGATAATCACTATGGAATACCCAAATAATAACACACAATCACGTAAAAATAAACACTTGAACTTGGAAGAACGCGTTATGATAGAAATTCGTCTTAAGGATGGCTTT
>NZ_JAHLEC010000236.1 GCF_018861705.1 Clostridium psychrophilum
ATAAAATACTTTTTGAAGGTGAGTAAACTTATGAATATGAATGATATATTATCAATTGACATGGAAATGTACTATGATTGCAAAATGAATTTTATGGTGGGTCTTTGTGAACAACTCAAATTGCCAGAAGTGTTCAACTTAAATTTAGAAAAAAGTTTAGGAAGGAAGACGGATATTTCTTATGGAATAATGGCTGAGATGATGATCGTAAATATTTGTGATAACCACCATCCTCTATCTCTGTTAAATGAGTATTATAAAGAGAAAGATCTAGAAGGTATATTTCATTGTCCTATAGCTCTAAGTCAAGTTAATGATGATAGGTTTGGTAAATTTTTAGATGCATTTTATGAAGCTGGCCCAAGAAAAATATTTGGGGAGCTAAGTTCCCAAGCATTTGTCAATTATGGAATAGAAGTAACAAACATAAATTATGACACAACTTCAAAAGTAATGTGGGGAACTTATGAAACAGAAGAACTTAAAGAAGGAGTAATTTCAATAGATTTTGGTCACAGCAAGCAGAAAAGACAAGATAAAAAACAGATTAAAATGGGTATAGGTGTAGCTAACGGGGTTATGGTTGATGCAAAGGTATTATCAGGAAATAAAGATGATAAAACATATAACAACGAGACTCTTGATGACGTAGAAGACGTTCTTGAAAGGTTGAAAATTTCCAAACAAGATTTTCATTATATTGCAGACAGTGCTCTTTTTACAGATAAAAATTTGAAGAAAGCAGAAAATAGAAGCATTAAGCTTATAACAAGAATGCCTGAAACCACTACACTTGCAAAGGGTTGTATAAGAGAAGCTCTTGATCGTAGATCTGAAATGAGAGATATAGAAATTCAAACACCGCAAGGTAAAGTTAGTAAATATTCTGTATTAGAACAAAATTGTACTTATGAAAATACTGAATTAAAATGTGCAGTATGCTATTCTGTAAATCTTGAAGTTACCAAGGAAAGAACAATTGAGAAGCAAGTAATCGGAGAAAAAGAGATATTGAAAAAGCTCTCTAAAGTATGTTTAAAAACATCTTTTGCATGTGAAGAGGATGCTAACAAAGAGAGTTTAAGATTGTTTAAAAAGGATCTAAAGAAAATTAAATATCACAATGTAAGCATGGAAATTCTGAGTATTGAAAAAAAGAAAAAAGGACGTAAACGCAAGGATGAAAGTAAAATCGAACATATAATGGAGTACTTTTTACAAATAGAGATAACTGTAGATGATGAAAAAATCCGTAGAAGCTTTGAACAAGCCTGTACATTTATACTTTGTAGCAATGATCTTACTTTAACAGCTGAGGATTTACTTACAGAATATAAAACACAAATAGGAGTTGAAAAAAAGTTTCAGCAGCTTAAATCACCACATTTTGTTAATTCATTATATTTAGATACACCACAGCGTATAGAGGCACTTACGTACCTTATTTTAATATCAATGATGATATTATCAGTTGCTGAATATGTAGTAAGGCGAGAAATGAAAGCAGAAGGTGCCATAATAATAGGTCCTGGCGGCATAAAAATGAAGCAACCATCTTTGGTGGCTATAT
>NZ_JAHLEC010000237.1 GCF_018861705.1 Clostridium psychrophilum
ATTTAATCATCTCATATTTCTCTTGAATTTTCCACCTAATTTTCATCTAAAATGTTATCTAAAATGTTATCCACAGCGGTTTCCGCAAGCTGTTTCCTATATAATAAAAAATTTAAGATACTCCTTCATTATAAATAACACATTTAACATAAATTTATAATGCATAAATTATATGTAGTCTATCTATATAGTGGACTCAATTAGTATAACATTCGCTATACTAGATAATAAAGGGAGCGATCAGTAATGTTAAATACACCTTTTAAAACTGAATCAAACCATAGATTGTATAAATTTGAAATTAAAATTTCTAGAGCAATTAACATTGATAAATTTTATTATATAATAAAAAATAATGAAGAAATTTTGAAATGGTTGAAAATCATGAAATGTAAATTATAATATACCCATCTTATTTAATAGAATATTTTTTATTTGAAAATATAAGCTTCTACTAACTGTAATCATATACCTTTAGCAGAAGCCCTAGTTTTGACCGAGTAAATCTCACATCACCAAAATTTCTAGTCTTTTTAGGCTAGTTATCTCTATTATTATATTAGCCTGTCCCTCTGTTACACATACTAATGCATTTGCTAAAGGTGAATATATACTTATTTATTAACCTTTAGCAAATGCAAATAGTGTTATTTACTTAAGTAAGAAACATAGAAATTGCTGACATATTCCAATTATGAGAATTTAAAATATGCTAATATTACCATCTTGTGTACTAAAATATAACTAGTCAACATATTTTATTTAAAGGAGAGTTAAATCATCTCCTTGGTCGCTGCAACTGTCTCTGAATAAGTCTTACCCCTTTGTAGTGCGCTAGAGTAGATAACAATTCTCAATTATTATAACATGTAACCCCACTTATAGAAGTTGGGGACTTTCCTTCTGAAATGTCGTTAAAGGATGTGATTATTTGAATATTAAACGAAATAAATGTATTTTAATCATTATATGTATTTTTTTCTCATTAGACCTCTTCGGCTGTAAATACGATTTTAATAAAAGCATTTATATAAAAAATAAGCCAAACGATTTTTATTATACAAATTTATTAATGAAAGATTTATCTCAGGAAAAACCAGTGGAACTTTATACTCTATATATGAATTTTTATAAAAAGAAGGATTTTTCTAAAGATAACTTATCTACTTTTATACAATTTTTTAACTCATTGAATAATAATAGCTTCATATCTAAGCCAGCAAATTTGCCAAACAAACCATTGTATAAAATATTTGTAACTTTTAGTGTCAATAAATATGTCATAAATATCTATAATGATAAATACATTTCGATATATCCCTGGGACGGTAACTACAGCATGGATTATATTGACACAAGTAAAATGTACAAAGCATACAATCTTTTTGGTCTATGCAAATACCTTATACCTAAATAGGGTATTGTCAACTGAATTTGAAAATGTCCCAAAAAGTTTTAATTATTAGCACCAGCAATAGCTGGTGCTTTATTACGTTTTTAACCTATTTTGGGGTATAGCAAACACATCTTAAA
>NZ_JAHLEC010000238.1 GCF_018861705.1 Clostridium psychrophilum
TTTTCATATTAATTTACAATATTTTCAAGAGGCATAGCCTAAAATTTGAAATAGCTTAACTCCTACCGGAGAAAATATAGCTTTTTGTGGCTTAATCATATTATAAATTTAATGTACTAATCTAAAAGGAAAAAAAGGACGGATAAAAATGAAAAAAGCATTATTTATAAATATGTGTGGTCAAGGACACTTTAACCCTACTATAGGTTTAGTAAAAGAATTGATAAATAGAGGAGAAAAGGTTACTTATATTGCCGGTGAAGAGTTTAGAAATAAAGTAGAAAATACAGGAGCTAAGTTTAAAGGATATAAGAAATCATTTGATGTACAAAATTTATTTAATGGAAACTTAAATTTAGAAAATAATGAACCACTATTAAAAGTCATTGGTACATTTAAAGATATAGTTGATACTTTATTTAATTCAAATGAAAAATTTGATTATATTATTTATGATTCAGCATTTATGCTAGGTAATGAAGTAGGAAGGTTATTAAAAATACCTGCAATTTGTTCTATTACAACTTTTGCTGCAAACAAAAGAACAAATTGTTTATTAGCGCAAATTAAAAAATTTGGACCTAATATACAAAAGCTTCTCAATTCTTTAGAGTATATAAATTTTGTTAAATATCTTAAAGAAGAATATGGTATAAAGTGTCCTAGTATAATTACTGCAGTTTCTGCAAAAGGCATGATTAATATTGTATATACCTCTAAATATTTTCAACTTTGTGGTGAAAGTTTTGATGAAAGCTATAAGTTCATTGGCCCATCAATAATCACTAGAAAGGAAGATTTAAACTTTTCATTAGACCATAATGAAAAGAAGAAAATTATTTATATATCTTTAGGTACTATATTTAATAATTCTTTTGAGTTTTATGAAAATTGCTTTAAAGCTTTTGATAATATGAATGTAAAGATTATTATGTCTGTCGGTAAAAACACAGATATTAATAAATTTAAGTCTATGCCATCAAATTTTATTGTTCGTAATTACGTATCTCAACTTGAAGTTTTAAAAATTGCAGATGTGTTTATTACCCATGGTGGAATGAACAGTACAAATGAAGCTTTGTATTATGATGTTCCATTAATTCTTATTCCTCAATTCATTGATCAACCTTCTGTAGCTAATAGAGTAGCCGAACTTGGCGCAGGTATTGTTATTGAAAAAGATAATGTTACTCCAAAGGTCTTGGCGCAGTCAGTAGTTGATATTCTCTCAAACAATAATTTTAAAACAAGTAGTAAACAGATTGGAAAATCACTCAGAGAAGCAGGCGGATATAAAAAGGGTGTTGATGAAATACTTAATTCAAATTTTGTATATGAAGAAGTTGCTTGTGACATTGAAAAATAAAGAATAAAGTACATATATTAAATACATTTAATTTTAGACCAGCTAGTTAAAGTCAAGTGTAAATTTGCGAAAGTAGTTGTTAATTTCATTGCATAACAAAAAGACCATTGCATAACACGAACAATGGTAAATTTAGTAATTATT
>NZ_JAHLEC010000239.1 GCF_018861705.1 Clostridium psychrophilum
CTCATCTAGTGATTATGGCATGAAGGTAACACCCGTTCCCATACCGAACACGAAGGTTAAGCTTCAATGCGCCGATGGTACTGCAAGGGTAACCCTGTGGGAGAGTAGGTCGTCGCTAGGTAATGTTCCGCGATAGCTCAACGGTGGAGCGCTCGGCTGTTAACCGATAGGTTGAAGGTTCAAATCCTTTTCGCGGAGCCATTTTTTTATAATACAATATTAGTCGATTTTAATAAATCTGGTGATTATGGCATGAAGGTAACACCCGTTCCCATACCGAACACGAAGGTTAAGCTTCAATGCGCCGATGGTACTGCAAAAGTAACCTTGTGGGAGAGTAGGTTGTCGCCAGGTAAAATATGGATCTTTAGCTCAGCTGGTTAGAGCTACCGGCTCATAACCGGTCGGTCCGGGGTTCGAGTCCCTGAAGGTCCACCATACGGGGATATAGCTCAGCTGGGAGAGCACCTGCCTTGCACGCAGGGGGTCAAGGGTTCGATTCCCTTTATCTCCACCAAAAAAGCAGTCCAATAAGGACTGCTTTTTTGGTGCATTTATTAATTATTTAAAGTTCAATTCATGGGTTAATGGTGTTAGCGCCAGCTTAAAATATTTTACAAAAAGTATATTGAAATTTTGGTCGCTATGGAGTTGTAAACTTATGGGGATCTTTTTCTGTCGTCAGTTGTTTTTATAATGTTAAGTTACAAGGTATACTGTTTGATTAGTGCCAGTTTTATATTCAATGATAGTATTGTCATATAAATATCTGATTTATTGAAAGAGATAATAGATCTTATTTTGTATGTACAGCGTAAATAGGTGTTATCTATTCCTAGTTTGGCTTACTAGCAGTAAAATTACAATTTAATGTATATTAATATTTATGTAACTGTTGCATTTGTCGATATTTTCTATATCATATAATTCAGGAAAGTAGATTATACTGATTTATAATTTTGAGCATTGTTTTGAAGTTTAGGTTAATGTCATATTTGTGCCGTGAGAATGAAAAAATATTATTAAGGCTAATTTGTTATCTAAGATATAGCAATTAGGAAGAAATTACAAATAAATTCTTTATAAAATGGATTTATTACTATATACTTATCCATGTGTGTCAATATGATTAAAACTAAGGATTATAGAGATATATGTAGTATATAAAGAATAATATTGATATTATGGATATAAATTTAAATATATAACTTTATTATTGTGATAGAATACTCCTTGTCGTCACAAACAAGCGTACGATAAATTAAGAAAAATGTTAATTATAATTTAATAAGTTTTTATAAAACAAATTAAAAAAAGATTGACAAAAGAAGAAATACCTAGTAATATAGTAGAAGTCGTCAGATGATGACGAACAAGTTGGTCTTTGAAAATTAAACAGAGAAATAGGTAAAGAAATGAAATAATATTTTGTTTTAACCAGTTAATTACTTTAGTATAAAGTAAAATTTAGTCGTAAGACTAAAAGTA
>NZ_JAHLEC010000240.1 GCF_018861705.1 Clostridium psychrophilum
ATTTTTGCAAAACATAGTAATCCTCCTCTACGTACTGATTTTGATATTATTATATCATAATTACTACGTTTGGAAGTAATTACAAGCTTTTTGTGGGATAATCATACTATTGTTAGTTAAATTTAATTAATGGATATTTGCTTAAATACAATGAAAAATGCCTTAATAATTCTATTACATAACTCTTTTTCCTGTTACAAAATGATCTCTAAAATATCCAGATAAATCGACTATTTTTATAACATCACCAGTTTTAGGTGATTCCATAAATTTATTATTTCCTACATATATTCCAACATGAGACACTTGCCTGGGTGCCGCTGAATTGGTCTTAAAAAATACCAAATCACCTTGTTGAAGGTTATTTATACTAATTGAAGTACCTCTATTTACTTGATCCATAGTTGTTCTAGGTAAACTTATGCCTATACTTTTATAAGCATATTGTACAAAACCTGAGCAATCAAAACCTCCACCTATATATTTACCTGCTGAATTATATCTAGCTGGTGATGTCCCACCCCACACATATGGCATACCTAAAAATGTATTCAAATACGACATGAAGCTACTGCTACTTTTAGTTCCACTATTTTGAGAACTAATTACTGCAGAATTAGACAAACTTATGTATGTTTTAGCTATATATCCAACCCGTCCATTGTACATAATTTTATAAAAGCCATCTTGCGTTCCATATAGGTTTACCTTAAGGCCTTTTTTTATAATTCCCATAATACTACTACCCATAGAAGCTGTCTTCCTCACATTTAAACTTGATGCTGTAACATTACCTGTTCCTGTAGATGTTAATACAGGTGTAGACACACTGCTTGTACTATTTGTAGTCGCACTTGCTTTTTTAACATACTGTTCACTTATATAACCTGTTTTCCCACCATAATTTATCTTATAAAAACCATTTGTTTTTTCATACATTGTCACTTTATTTCCCAGTCTAATAACCGTAGTTACAGGATAATTCAAACCTGCTCCTACCCTCACATTTAAATGTTGTGTTGTTATTATCCCAGCCACTCCTGTAGCCGTAGCTGTTGATGTTGCATTGGAATTGCTATCACCTATATTTACATATGAACTATATACGTATCCAGTTTTTCCATTATAACTTATTTTATAAAAGTTTCCAACTTTACCAAGTGTATTTATCTTCGTGTTTTTTGAAAGAGAAGATATGATAGAAGATGATAGTGAAGGACTTTGCCTTATACGTAATGAACTTGCACTTGTTGTTCCACTCTCAGCAAATGCAATGGATGAACTTGCCATAGTTAACAACATGGCTATAAACGCTATTCTTTTTTTCATATGATTGCCCCCAATATTTCGAAGATAGTGTTAACACTATCTTTGTTTTATTTATTTAAGACCCTGCAATTGCAAGGATTGTAGCTGTTTTTAAGAAAAAAAACAATGACCCCCTCTTTCTGGTATAATTGT
>NZ_JAHLEC010000241.1 GCF_018861705.1 Clostridium psychrophilum
TGTTCTATGCCCAGAATGTGATGCAAATATGATAATCAAAGGACGATGAGATTATCATATTTGCTTGGCATAAGGGTTTTTACTCGACCGTAGGGAGATTTTGTTCTTTTGATGGTTAAATCAAGAAAACTTAAAGTTATAATATCATCGTATTAGTCATAAAAGTGATTTACATACTAAAAGTATAAAACATAAACAGTGGAATAATGAAATGTTTTGAATATTATGTAATGTGTTTTAAAATGCGTAATAATATTGTGTAATAATTATTATAAAAAAAATGAATTACTATACGTTAAATCATCTCCTGGGTAGCCGCAACAGCTTCGAAGAAGATGTATTGACAATATAAGAGAAACAATTTGTTTGGGGGTATGTATATGTCAGTATATGAAGTAGCAATAAGACTTGGACTAGCGGTTATAGTTGGTGGCTTGATCGGGTATGAAAGGGAATTTAAAAACAGACCAGCTGGGTTTAGGACGCATATATTAGTATGTTTAGGTGCTGCAATTACGTCTATGATATCATTATATTCAGTTCAAGATGCAACCAACATGATAATTGCGAATCCACAACTAGCGAATGCAATGAAAGTAGATGTGGGAAGGTTAGGGGCTCAAGTTATAACAGGAGTAGGATTTCTAGGCGCAGGAACTATAATACACGAGAAGGGATCAATAAAAGGCCTTACAACCGCAGCAAGCATATGGACAGTTGCATGCATTGGGCTTGCAGTTGGACTAGGTTATTACACTTTAACTATTTTATCTACCATTGTTGTTTTTATAGTATTAGTATTTCTTAAAACATTTGAATCTAGGTTTTTTAAAAATACTAACATTCTTAAATTAGAAATTCAATATATTAATAAAAAAAATATGGTGGAAAAATTAGAACAGTATTTTGATGGTATGAACATAAAAGTTAAAAACATAGAATTTTTAATAGAGGATGAAGAAGAGGAAAAACCAGAATTCAGTACGACAATGTATACAGTTTTAGCACCTAGATATATTAAGAGTAGTGGGATTGTACAAAAACTGTGCGCTTTTGATGAAATATATAAAGCTACGATATTATAATAAAAGTAATAAAATGTTGCTATATAAAATTACAAATTATAAGTTCGGTTATTTATATATAATGTAGATTAGAGCAATCTCAATTAATAATATAAAAATTAATGTGTAAATTAGTTTTTTAAATTTATTCATAATTATCACCCCAATTATATTGTATGTTGAAAGGAGTGATAAGATAATTAAAAGAAAATAAAATCATAAAAAAATAAAATCGATCAATTGCAATAACAAGTTGAACCAATTTGTATTTATGACTTAAATCGTTGAATTTACTTATGCTGCATAAATTATATCTAATTGTGCTTCGAATAGATCTTCAGGAGT
>NZ_JAHLEC010000242.1 GCF_018861705.1 Clostridium psychrophilum
GATGTGTTTGCTATACCCCAAAATAGGTTAAAAACGTAATAAAGCACCAGCTATTGCTGGTGCTAATAATTAAAACTTTTTGGGACATTTTCAAATTCAGTTGACATAAAAGATGAAGTGATATATCTTATGTAACTATATTAAATAAAAGCAGAACGTTTGATGAATCATAAGAGTATAAAGAACTATAAGGAGTGATCTATATGAAGCTGATATATGGGTTATTAATTGCAAAAGTATTTCAGAGTGGAAAAGTTCATCCAAAAAAAATAGTAAAAACATTTAAAAAGGAATCTAAGTTCTGGATTAAATTAATTACTGATATTGATAAACATTATAAATAACTTTGTATAGGTATATAAAATTAAAGAGATGCTTTGATGTCAATTACAATTTTATTTGTGAAAACATCGTATTGCCATCTTTATCTAACAATATAGTGATTATGTCTTTATGATCGTTAATATTAATCAAATAATTTTTTATTGTTCCTGATTCTATAATTATTTTGCAACGGACTGTTAACTTATTAGTAGTATCATATATGGTTTTACTTTCTTCATTTACATTTTTATAGTATTTATTAAACATTTGGTCCTCCTACATTTCAATATTTCGTTATGTGTTTTAAATATTATATCCTGGAATCTAAACAATATTCTTTTGTTATCTTTTTAATTTTATATATTTCATTTTTAATAATATTCGATTTAGTTATTACATTTATAAAATAAGTTGCATTTTTTAATAATAAAATAGTTTTAGGGGGGTTACTTATGAATAATATAATTATGGTGTCACATTAGAGGCTAGAAATAAGTTTGCTCCCAATCTACAAGAAATTCTAATAAAATATGGCTGTATTATAGTATGGGATTAAATTTTCATATTATTACTAGAATAGAATAGAATAGAATAGAATATGATATTTGTTATGAAAGTATAGTTTATTAACTATGTTTTTTATTATATAAGGCATTATAAGCATAAGGTAGGTAAGCATTATTTTTATAAAGTTGATTAACAACATTTAGCCTTGTGTATCGCAATGCGAAATATTGATTTATTTAGATATATATGTAGAAATATGGAGGTGATTTAGTCAGAGCACATATGCTATGAAATCATAAAATTAACAATGTGGTAGAATATTAATTGTCGTAAGAAGCGTGCGACGGATTAAGTTTAATGTTAATTACAATTTAATAAGTTTTCAAATGAAAACAAATTAAAAAAAGATTGACAAAACAAGAAATACCTAGTAATATAGTAGAAGTCGTCAGATAATGACAAAGCAAGTTGGTCTTTGAAAATTAAACAGAGAAATAGGTAAAGAAATGAAATAATATTTTGTTTTAACCAGTTAATTACTTTAGTATAAAGTAAAATTTAGTCGTAAGACTAAA
>NZ_JAHLEC010000243.1 GCF_018861705.1 Clostridium psychrophilum
TTTAGTCTTACGACTAAATTTTACTTTATACTAAAGTAATTAACTGGTTAAAACAAAATATTATTTCATTTCTTTACCTATTTCTCTGTTTAATTTTCAAAGACCAATTTGCTATTTCTATTAACCGTCAACTGACGACTCTTATCATTCTACTGTTTAATTCTAATTTTGTCAACAGTATTTTATATTGATATTACAAGTTTTACATCGCCACTAACTTACGACGACAAAAAATATTTTACCATAATAAGATTATTGTATATTAGAATTTTGGTTCATAATTTCAATTTATTCTCACTTTTCTCTATTTTCGCTATTAATGCTAACAATATCTCCTAGTGATACGCTAGGATAAGTATATAGTTTGTTTTACTATATTCCAAACCTTAAAATAACTTATTACCCTTTATTTTCTTTATAATTACAATTCACTATTCCTTTAACTGTTATACTATACTTAAGGAGTTGAGGCTATGTGTTATAAATTATTAAAAGAAATCATAAAAAGTTCAACCAATATAGTCTTTTTCGGAGGTGCTGGTGTATCAACAGAAAGTAACATTCCTGATTTCCGTTCTGCAAAAGGCTTATATAATGTTAAAAATGACTTGCAATTTCCTCCTGAAACTATTTTAAGTCACTCTTTCTTTGTAAATCATACTAAGGACTTTTTTAAGTTTTATAAAGCCAATATGATATTTACAGATGCAGTCCCCAATGATGCGCATACTGCATTATCAAAGCTTGAAAAAATAAATAAATTAAAAGCTATAATCACTCAGAATATTGATGGCTTACACCAAATGGCAGGTTCAAAAACTGTATATGAACTTCATGGATCTATACATAGAAACTATTGTATGGGCTGTAATAAGTTTTTTGATTTAGACTATATTATATCGAGTAAAAACATAGTTCCAATATGCGATAGCTGCGGCGGTATTATCAAACCTGACGTTGTTCTTTATGGTGAAAGCCTAAATTCGACTAACTTAAACTGTTCTATTAAAGCAATAAGTTCTGCTGACACATTGATTGTAGGAGGTACCTCTCTTGTAGTTTACCCTGCAGCAAATCTCATTCAATATTTTAAAGGTAAAAATTTGATCCTTATTAACAAATCAACTACACCATATGATGACCAAGCCGATTTAGTAATTAACGATAATATAGGCAAGGTTTTAAATGCTGCATGTGCATCTTTATTTTAAATGGACTACTTTAAATTGCAAAAAAGTAAAAAACACTAAGTTAAACTTAGTGTTTTTTTATTACCTGGCGACAACCTACTCTTCCACAAAGTTACCCCTGCAGTACCATCGGCGCATTGAAGCTTAACCTTCGTGTTCGGTATGGGAACGGGTGTTACCTTCAGGCCATA
>NZ_JAHLEC010000244.1 GCF_018861705.1 Clostridium psychrophilum
TGTTCTATGCCCAGAATGTGATGCAAATATGATAATCAAAGGACGATGAGATTATCATATTTGCTTGGCATAAGGGTTTTTACTCGACCGTAGGGAGATTTTGTTCTTTATGGAAAATATAACTACGGTTAAGATAATGCCTAAATTAAATATAAATCCTATAAGACACAAATAAAAAATGCCTGAAATTTTTGATGTGAAATAATTATACTTTAAGATAATTATAATGAAAGAATATATAGTTAAAGTTGTTTGATGAATAATGAATTTCATAACTAATATAGAACTAGCGGATGCTGGGTCTATACCTTCGTTTTCTAAAACATAATAAATAGCTGGTTGAGCACCTGTCTGAAGTGGTGTTATAGAGGCATATAATTGGCCCACCATAGCGGCCTTTATTGAACTACTGAATTTTTGGTTTAGAAAAAGTAATCTAGTAAGTTCATGTATAATAAATACTTCAAGAGTCCAATAAATGAACATTAAAGCAATTGCTGCAATTATCCACGAAATGTTGATTACTTTAAGCACACTTACCAATTGATGTAATCCATTTTTATATAAGAAGAAATATACAAATATTGCTATAGATATTATAACCCCTGCTATATTAAGTATTTTATTTTTCATTGGGATCTCCTTTCAAATGCAGTAACTGTGTCGCTTTGAAGGCTTAGCAATGTGACAGTATAGAAAACTAAGTTCTTTGTATTTTTGCTAATTAAATCAATATTCATTAGCAACGGTTATAATAATATTACTTTAATGTACTATATCATCGGGTTAAAAAGATACATAGGTATTTCTGTCATGTAATTATAACTTTATTTTTAACATTAGTATAAAAAATATGCTTCATATTTAGCTTTTCTACAACAATTAATTTATCAATACCATATTTATCAGAATAAAATTTACTATTTTCATCTAAATCTAAATCTAAATCTAAATGTCATTATTTTTATAAATTTCTTTAGTGGAGTAAAAATCTACTCTTTTTATTTTATATTTATCAAGTACCTTATTTATGTAATAGTTTGTTCCGGTACTAATAACAGTAAAGGATCCTCTAGCAGAGTTGACTTGTTCAATAAAAGGTTAGCAAAAGGGTCGAAGGAGATATTAAAAATGTTTTCATCTAAATCAGCCTTACTTCTTTTTAAATTATTAAAAACATAGCTTAAATACTCTCTATTTTTTAGTAAGAGCTCTATCAAAATCAGATATAAATGCAAAATTTTTTATTATATGATTATCCCACAAAAAGCTTGTAATTACTTCCAAACGTAGTAATTATGATATAATAATATCAAAATCAGTACGTAGAGGAGGATTACTATGTTTTGCAAAAA
>NZ_JAHLEC010000245.1 GCF_018861705.1 Clostridium psychrophilum
GGTGAATTGAAAAAGTAACTTCCACTTTGCAGAGTTAACTTCCACCGTAAAAAGAGTTGAAAAAGTTTTTCAATAAAAAAACGTTTATTTTTGCTATTCTTCTAACAAAATAGTTATAATATGAAGTATATCAAGCAAATCTTGGCTGTTTTAGGGTATACCAAATAAAGGGTGGAATTTAACTTTTTTTTCGCGAATGTAAAATCCACCCCTCAAAATGTTATAAATTTGTACGATATACCTAACAGAAATACTTGCCTGATATTATTTTATTTTTCTAGTAACTTAGGTATCAGAGTAACATCATTTGGTAAGATGAATTCTGAACCGAGTTTTTCAAGTGTAACAATTCCATGAAGGAAGTTGAATACCGAGTATGGTGACCGGTTATTCAGCTTTTTTCTTCCGTAGGAATTGACATGAGCCATCATTAATGAAATATCCTTCTGTAGGTATGAATTAAAACTGTGTCCCTTTGGAACAATCCTACGGATTATCTCATGATTATTTTCAATAGCACCCTTTTGATATGGGGCCGAAGGATCACAATAAAATATATGAGTTCTTGGATTACCTAGTTTATCAAACTCAATAGCTTCTGGATTTGAAAACTCACTGCCGTTATCGGTGAGAATTACTGGAAAGAGTTCTAAAAAAATATCTGGACCAAGTTCCAAGTAGAGATCATCAAAAATATCAATTACAGACTGTGAAGTGTTAGCATTCCTAATAAATGCTAGCATAAATTGAGAGTTTGTGAAGAGAATAGTGAGAAGAACCTTGCCACCTTTTATTCCTTCCACACTATCTATCTCAACAACTGACGTATCCGGGTTTTCTTTCATAAAGGTTAAAAAGTCTTCATAAGTGCGACCAATTCTGCAAGATTTATCTACTTTAAAATTGTTGTTAGACTTTTTTCTTGGACGATATACTACTTTTCTAGGGAGATCAATATTTCTAGCAGAAAAAAGATTAAAATCAATGTAGTTGTAAATTGACTTCTCACTGTGCATTATGATATCCCTGTTGTTAGAACATATATGGTGAACTGATTGCCCCTTTTGTATAAGTGGGCTGATTATTTTATCTAAACGTAAAACTTCTTCTTCCGTTGTGGTAATTCCACTACGTGATTCAAAAAGACAAGTTTCATATTCTTTTTGGGCGGTAGCCGCACTATAGAAAGATTTTTGGAGGGTGCACTTTTTAAGTTTTTCACATCCGTTGCAAACATAAGGTGGTTTTGATGTTAATGGGCATATATATTTTTTGTAATTAGAACAAATATCAGTGCATCTTGAGCAAAAGCGACAATAACGGTTTCGACAGCTTGGACTATC
>NZ_JAHLEC010000246.1 GCF_018861705.1 Clostridium psychrophilum
TTTTAGTCTTACGACTAAATTTTACTTTATACTAAAGTAATTAACTGGTTAAAACAAAATATTATTTCATTTCTTTACCTATTTCTCTGTTTAATTTTCAAAGACCAATTTAATTTGTCATTATGTGACGACTTCTATAAGTTTACTAGGTATTTATTGTTTTGTCAACACTTTTATATATTAATTTAGATTTTTATAGATTTTAATTTTTATAGATTTTAATTTTTGACTTTCTTCATTTTCAACTTTATATATTTGCAATTATAATGCACTTTTTTAAAAAACATTATAATATCTTAAAACATAAGTAAAATCTCCACCATTAGCAACGGTGGAGATTTTATTTACATAGTAATTAATATAAAGCTATAAAAATAAGCTCTATTCTATTTCAACTTTATACTTGTCTTTTAATTCTGTTACAAAACTCATATATTTTTCATTTTGTTTTTGATGTGAAATATTCTCCACAATTGTTTGTCTTGATTCTTCTAATGATTTAACCTTTCCTGGACTTTTCTTATCTAATTGTATTAAATGATATCCAAATTGAGTTTTAACAGGTTCACTTATTTCGCCAACTTTTAATTCAAAAGCTACTTTCTCAAACTCTGGTACCATTTTCCCTCTAGTAAATTCGCCTAAATTTCCACCTTGAGCTGATGACGGACATTTAGAATATTTTTTAGCAGCTTCCTCAAAAGACATCCCATTAGTTATTTCTACCTTAATCTTTTTAATTTGTTCTAAGGTATCCACTAATATATGTTTAGCTGATGCAGTTTCTTCACTTTTAAATATTCCACTATTATCTTCATAATACTTTTTGATTTCTTCTTCAGTTATATTTATATTAGCCAATATATTTTTTACACCGATTTGTATTAATACGTCTTTCCCTATCAGTTTCATTTGTTCTACATAATCTGGATCCTTTTTCATATCACTATCAAGTGCATAATTATATATTAATTCAAAGTTTATTATTTGATCTAAAAATTGTCTTTTTCCTTCATCTGTTTTATAGTGCTCTTGTGTTTCCTGTGGGAATCTTAATAATGATCTATCTACATCTTTTTGATTTATTTTATTTCCGTTTACTATAGCCAAAACCTTATTCTCCATAATTACTCTCCTTTAAAATTATTATATTTCATTATCATAATATCATAAATATAGTTAAAAAACAAAAAAAGCACTTTATAAAAAGTGCTTTTTTTTGGTGGCTTACCGGAGAATCGAACTCCGGACACCATGATTAAAAGTCATGTGCTCTACCAACTGAGCTAGTAAACCATGTTAACCTGGCGACAACCTACTCTTCCA
>NZ_JAHLEC010000247.1 GCF_018861705.1 Clostridium psychrophilum
AAATGAATAAAAATAAACATTAACATTAATAAAGATAAGTAAGAAATCATTCGTATTATTTAAAGAAGGTTTCTTATCAAACTTATAATTAGATTATACAAGGAGGATAATTTAATGACAAAAGAAATAATACATATATGTTGTTCTGATAGTGCTCAGGGGAGTATGAATTATGCAATTAAAAAGGGGTTACTTGAAGGTAAAAAAGCAATAGGCTTTCCTGATGATTTATCTAACGGTCCCATAAATGATATTACTAATATCAACAAAAGAATTGATTGGGTTAAAAATATATATATCGAGGAAGGTAATAAAATTTCTAAGGATATTAATAGTTCTTGTAAGAAATTTAATAAAAACATAATGAATCTTAAGGAAAAAGATATTTATTTATGGTACGGTAACAGTGCAACGGAAATCTGTGGGATGCTACATGTTTTATCAATGCTTGAAGAAAAGATTCATAATGTATATACAATTAATGTATCAGAGATTACTTATAATACTGGAAAAAGGAATGAATATGCATCACGAGTTGTAGGTGAAGTTATAATTGAAAGGTTAGGAGAATTTATAGGGATAAGACAATCCATGGACTTTAGCAGGTATTCCAGTTTAATGGGTTTGTGGGAGGAACTTAAGAAAGAAAATACAAATCTACGTGTTTATGACGATAATCAGGTTAAAAGTGTTCAGATAGATTATTTTGATGATATGATACTTCGTTATACAAATAATAAGTTTAGGCATAGTGCAAGAACAGTGGGCGAAGTTATGGGTAGAGCAGAAAGTTATGTTTCTGACACTTTCATTTTTTGGAGGGTAATTGAGCTAATAAGAAATGAAAAGATTGAGTATAGAGGGAGTTTAGGTTCTATGAGAGAACTGGAAATAAAAAATCATAATACTTAATAGAATTTCTATTTATAATAAAGAAATGTTCTATGGTTCATAACTTTCTTTAATTACGTCATAACAGCCACAAGATAGTAGTTCCATAATGGAAAATACTGTATTGTGGCTGTTTTTTACACGAATCGTTGCCGTACCCCAATTAGAGAAAGCAGTTCCAGATGAGGCAAAAAAATTATCTGCTAAAATTTATAATTTAATGCCTAGAGTAAATTTATCAGATATATTAATAGATACATGCAAACATACAATGTTTGATAAAAAGTTAATACATACTTCAACTAATAAAGAACCTAAAGATACTGAAAGAAGTTGTATAATAGCGACTCTTATGGGGCTTGGTACTAAT
>NZ_JAHLEC010000248.1 GCF_018861705.1 Clostridium psychrophilum
TTTTTTTCTATGAATAAAAAAAAGCAACACAAATACACCTGTTTAAACAGTTTCCTTTTTACAGAAAATTGACAGGTAAAACTAATTTTATTATATTAAATGTAGATTCTTCATTAGGCTATGTGCTCTGTTTTTCGAGTATAAGTTGTTGTGAAAGTTCAATCAATTTTTGCCATTTTCCTGGCATGGTAGAAATTTTTTCAAGCTCAGGGATAGAGTTCAATGGTGCCCAATAGGCATAGGTGTGTGGTCTAAGAAAATTATAATAGGCCACAAATAGGGCTAAGTGTGTATTTGATCCATCCTCACTCCCAAAGCCACTTGTAACCCTGTAGGAGAATTTAAATGTTCTGTTGAAACGTTCTATTACTTGTTTAAGCCAACGATATTCAGTTGAAACAGGATCAGCGTTAGTAAGTCCTATTACTTGGGTTACATCGAAGTCAAAGTTATTAAGTTTAAACTGTTGCTCCGCAAGCTTGTATGCAGTATAACCATCAGCAACGAATTTAAGAGACTTACCGGGAAATATTTTAAACTTATCAAAGGCCATACGCATGGTTAAAATACAAGGACCAGTATCGCGACTAAAAGACGCTTGATATCCTAAAATTGATTTCTTGATGGCGTCCATAACAATCCAGACATATTGAGTGACTCCTTTGACTTTAGTATAAGTTTCATCAGCAGCAAGATAATTAGTTGGCTTATAGTCATAATTATCGACATAGGGTTTAACCAAAGCGGCAGCTGTGATGGCGTATCTGCTAACCATGACATGAGATATTTTAACACCATGGATTTCCCAAAGAGCAAGCGCCGTACGGCGTGTAGATAGTCCCAAATTAACCTTATATGTTAGACAAAGACCCATTACATGAGAAGAGAAATTTCTGAAATTAAGGCTCGTAGCACCATTTGGCATAGAAGATAAATCCACATTAAAATAATTAGTGGTAAACTCCCTGTATATATAATGCAACTTAAATTTGTGTTTATCTTTCTTATATTCTTTAATATCTTCAAGAGAAAGATTTGAAAGAGATTGAAGGTAAAAACTACATTTTTTATTAACACATTTGTGGATATAAAAATTTTTACGGTCCTTCTTCTTACTTAGGGTATGTCCACAGAATGGGCAAATGAGCTTCTCACTCTTCAAATCAACTTTGTTTTTGTTGAAATGTAGATTGCAAACCTTGCACCAAAGCTGCCCACGACCGCCAGCATTATCGTAGATATAG
>NZ_JAHLEC010000249.1 GCF_018861705.1 Clostridium psychrophilum
AATAAAAAAAGTGGAAGAAGAATATGCCATGAAGCCTATATTCTTCATGGAGTCCACTGGCGTGTACCACCTTACTCTCTTCCACTTTCTTAAGGATAATAAATTTGATGCATTCATTATCAATCCACTCGTTACTAATTGTAACAAGAATAAGGATATAAGGAAAGTGAAAAATGATAGAAATGATTCTTTATCTATCGCCAAATTAGGTAAATATGAAGATATTAAGGTTTCAAGTGATATTGATCTTAATATTTTTTCATTAAAACTTATGATTCGTGATTACTACAAGCTTATAGATGATCGCTCAAGCTATAAGAAAAAGCTTAGCAGTTCACTTACGCTCTCGTTTAGTGGGTATCAAGACATCTTTGCTAACACATGTAGCAGCGCTTCAATAGGTATTTTAAAAGAGTACCCAACTCCTCAATTAGTTATTTCAGCTCCAAAGAAAGATATTATTGATATTATTCTACGTTCAAGGAAAGGCATCAACTGGGCTGAAAAGAAGTACACTGAACTAATTGAATGCGCAAATGCAGCTAAATATATAAGCCTTTCGGCTCCAAGACTTTCGGTATCAATAACAACTTGTATATCACTATATGGAGCTATCGATAATGAAATAACTAAGCTCTTGAATGAAATTAGAAGCTTTATTGATAGTGATGAGCTACCAGCTACATTAAATAAAAACATTGATTTATTAATGACACTTGGTGGTGTAGGATATATTACAGCTATAACTGTACTTGCTGAAATTGGGGCTATTGATAACTTTCTAAAACCTAAGCAGCTAGTCGCTTTTTTTGGTGTTGATCCAGCTGTAAATGAATCTGGTAAATTCAAAGGTGATAGAGTTAAAATGTCTAAACGTGGTACTCGTTTTGGTAGAAGAGCACTCTTTGCAGTTGCTTTAGCATCTATAAGACGCAAAAGAAATGGGGAGCCTACAAACCCTATTTTGCTCAAATACTACCAAGAAAATCTTAAAGGTAAAAAAGCCAAGGTTGCTTTAGTAGCAATAATGCATAAGATTATAAAATACATATTTGCAATTTTAAAAAACCAAGAGGCATACCAGTTAAGAGATCCTAAGTTACACCAAAGAATGTATATAGAAAACCATTCTAGAGAAGTAGCTTAAGTTAGTCCTAAATAATTACTAAATTTACCATTGTTCGTGTTATGCAATGGTCTTTTTGTTATGCAATGAAATTAACAACTACTTT
>NZ_JAHLEC010000250.1 GCF_018861705.1 Clostridium psychrophilum
AAAGAACTAAACCGCTAAAGACGGTGGTAGACGAGTGCTAATCACTTTAATTTTTCTTTTTTCTTAAATCAAATAAAAAAATAGCATCTTAAATAAGATACTACTTTATTATAATTCACACTTCCTATAAACTTTTATTGTTGAAATAAAAAATAAGGGAGTGTTATTATTAATGTCGGAATTAAGAGAAAAAATGAAAATGGATATGGAACTAAAGGGATATAGCCCAAATACCATAAAACGCTATATTGGTCACGTTAGTAGTTTTTCTAAATTTTGCAATAAAGCACCAGAACTTTTAAAAGAAAAAGACATACGTGAGTATCTACATTATTGTATCATGGAAAAAAAGTTAAGTGAAGGTAGTGTTAATTATATTAATTCAGGTCTTAAATTTTTTTATACTATAACACTTAATAGATATTGGAATATGGACAAAATTTTTAGGATTAAAGAACCAAAAAAATTACCATCCGTTTTGTCTCCAGAGGAAGTTAAGTCCATCTTTGATGTTACTGATAACCTTAAGCATAGGACAATTCTTATGACGGTCTACTCCGCAGGATTAAGAGTTAGTGAGGTCTGTAATCTAAAAATAACAGATATTGATAGTAAAAACATGCAAATATTAATTAGAGAGGGCAAAGGTAAAAAAGATAGATATTCATTATTGTCAAAAGTAAATCTAGAAATTCTCAGAGACTATTGGCTAAGATATCATCCTACGGAATATTTGTTTTCTGGGAATGGTCGTACAGATTCTATAAGTCCACGTAGTGTTCAAAAGATGCTCGAGAAATCTATAAAAAAAACTAAAATTACCAAGCATGTAACTGTCCATACTTTGCGCCATAGCTTTGCAACCCATTTATTGGAAAATGGTACTGATATTTGTTATATTCAAAGACTTTTAGGGCATACCCGAATAACTACCACCACTATCTATTTACATCTTAGGAGAATGGACTTATTAAATATAAATAGTCCTTTAGATATACTCTTAGATAAAAAAGATGAACAAGATGATTGAGATTCAAGATATATTCAATCAATATGGTGATGAATATAGAAGAAATCACCAGCTTCCGCTGCATATTTTAAAAACTATGATAGATATTGAAGCTTGTAGAACAGCAGAGCTTGGTGGTCATGTAGACGAATGTGATGAATGTGGTCATGTTAGGGTTTCTTATAATTCTTGCCGAAACAGACATTGTCCTAAA
>NZ_JAHLEC010000251.1 GCF_018861705.1 Clostridium psychrophilum
CGTTCCATCCTTTTACAGGAATTCATCTTGTCGCCAAAGGCAAAGCGTGCTACTAAAAAAGCCTTACAAGCAAAACTAATAAATATGGGAAAGTCTACAAAATCAAAGAAAGAAGCTAGTATTATTCAGAGCTCAATTCTTGCTATTGAAGAATCGCATCCTAGACGCCCGAGATGTGCATACTTTGGGGAAATGCTGCAGATGGATGCATCTGTTCATCTGTGGTTTGGTGAGTCTAAGAGCCAGCTTCATATCGCTGTAGACGATTCTTCCGGAGCTATTGTAGGCGCTTATTTTGATGCCCAAGAAACACTAAATGGCTATTATCATGTACTTGAGCAAATATTGAAAACCTACGGTATTCCTTATATGTTTTACACCGATAGGCGTACAGTTTTTGAGTATAAACAGAAAAAATCCCCTTCTATCGAAGAGGACACTTTCACTCAATTTGGCTATGCATGCAAACAACTTGGAATCGATATCAAAACCAGCAGTGTTCCCCAAGCTAAAGGACGAGTGGAACGAATGTTCCAAACACTGCAATCAAGACTACCAATTGAATTACGCTTAGCCGGAGTAGGCACAATTGAGCAAGCAAATAAATTTTTAAACTCCTACATAAAAAAATTCAATGCTCAGTTTGCGCTACCATTAGATAATATCAAATCTGTATTTGAAACGCAACCTAGTATTGAAAAAATTAATTTAACTCTTGGAGTTCTTGCTGGTAGAAAAATAGACAATGGGAGTTGTGTAAAATACCATAAACAATATTATCTTCCTGTGGATGCTAAGGGTCACCCTGTGTATTATCATAAAGGTACCTGCGGTATAGTAATAAAGGCGTTTAATAATGAGCTATATTTTTGTATAAATGAAAAAGTTTATGCTCTTGAATTGCTTCCGGCACATGTTCCTTCATCAAAGAGCTTTGATCTTGCGGTGGTCCCTAAAGCTCCTAGAAAGCGTTACATACCACCGATGAATCACCCATGGAGGAAAGCATCATTTGAAGTGTACTGTAACAAACAGGCTCATCGCCCAAAAGAAGGCATAGCTTAAAAGATTAAAAAACTACTTAAAAAAATTAGATTTTAAGATGTGTTTGCTATACCCCAAAATAGGTTAAAAACGTAATAAAGCACCAGCTATTGCTGGTGCTAATAATTAAAACTTTTTGGGACATTTTCAAATTCAGTTGACA
>NZ_JAHLEC010000252.1 GCF_018861705.1 Clostridium psychrophilum
ATCTAATATTATTATAATAATTTGTAAAGGTAAAATCTACCTTTTAATTTGTAAGACTAACTTCCACTGTTTTATGTATTGGGGTGGAATTTACTTTTGCAATTGAGGATTTCTAAATGATTGCCCTATAAGCTTTAATTTGTTCTTTACAATATCTGGTTTTAACTATATAATTAATTTAATTTATTATGCTTAAAATATAATATTAATTAAAGCTGTACTCTTTCCAAAGGGTACAGTTTTTTATACTTAATATTGTGATATTTTTTCCAATATTAGTTCCTTGATTGTTTCTTCTAAATCTTTCTTTTTATCTTTCGAAATAAACATATAACCATTTTTGTCATAATATTCGACATTTTGTCCTTTTAATATTTCTTCGTTTGTTAATGTGAATGTTTTATTTCCTATTTCTAAATCCCATATTAGTTTATTTGATTCATTCATTTTAAAATCACAACGCATACCCATTTTACTTGTATTTAATATTTGTGTAAATATATCTTGAATCTCAGTTAATCTTTTGTTACGTTGAATTATAATTTGTTTTATTTTTTCTGACCATTCATCCATTATTAGCCATCTCCTGTTTTATTTATAACATAATGAATTACTTATTCTCTGAATTAATTGTTTCGCTCTCATCATATTCCACAGTTTCTACATATTTGCCACACTCTGAGCATTTATAATCTATTTTCCCCGGCTTAGAAAAAACATTTAATTTAACTGAACCACACTTACAGTTTACTGCTCTAATATTTTTATTTTTTCTAATCTGTGACATTAATCTCCAATTCTTTCCGTATGCTTTCTTTAGATTCGGTTTAACGCTAAATTCATCAATTTCTTTTTCTTTTTTCGGCTTAAATATATTCATAATATCACCCCTATTACAATATTATTAATAATCAAATGGTTTTATACATAAAAAATTTCTAAATTGATTGATAATTTTAAACCTAATCATGTTTTTAAAATCTTTATTTTTATATTAAAATAGACACCCCTTTAAAGTGTCTTATTTCTCAAAGAACAAAATCTCCCTACGGTCGAGTAAAAACCCTTATGCCAAGCAAATATGATAATCTCATCGTCCTTTGATTATCATATTTGCATCACATTCTGGGCATAGAACA
>NZ_JAHLEC010000253.1 GCF_018861705.1 Clostridium psychrophilum
ACAAATTATTTCTAATAAAATCAATCAAATAGATACTGATAGTCTTATAGCAATTGGTTATTTAGAACAAATTATTGCGGACCATCCAAATTCTATTTTTCCTCAATACCTGTCTACAGAAAGACCGGATAAAGCGGTAGCAGGATTACTAGAAGGTAAATTTGTAATAATGCTTCAAGAAACTTCCTTTGTAATGGTAGCTCCTATAACTTTTTTTGCATTTACTCAAGCACCTGAAGATTATACAACTCATTGGGTAGGTGCAACTTACCTTCGTATGCTACGTATGATGGCAATATTAATAGCATTATTTCTTCCAGGCATATATATTGCATTACTTACTTACCATTACTACATGATACCGCTACCTTTACTAGTTCAACTTGCACAGTCCAGAACAAAGGTACCTTTTCCTCCCGTTATTGAAGCGTTTTTAATAGAATTTATGATAGAGACGGTAAGAGAGGCGTCAATTAGACTTCCATCCTTTATAGCGGGATCTATTAGTATTGTTGGAGGATTAGTAATAGGTCAGACTGCAATACAGGCTGGAATAGTAAGTGACCTTATGGTAATAGTAATCGCTGCTTCTGCCATAGCAGGCTTTACTATACCTACCTATGATTTAGGAATTTCTATTAGACTTGTTAAATATATTGTTATGATAACTTCATCAATATTTGGTATTTTAGGAGTAGTAATTCCTATGGTAACCTTGCTTGCACACCTAATAGTATTAGATTCTCTTGGGGAACCCTATTTTCAACCTATGGCACCTTTTAAATTTAGTGATTTAAAAGATACCTATATAAGGGCTCCAATTAGATATTTAAAGAAAAGGCCAGATGTAGCTAAACCACTGGATAAGGAAAGGGGTAAGAAAAATGGATAATAGAGAAAATAATATAACCTCTAGTCAGCTAATGGGACTTATTGTATCAATTCAAATAGGTGCAGGGATTCTTAGCTTACCAGCTAATTTAGCTATGGTTTGTGGCCATGATGGTTGGATTTTAATATTAGTATATGGCATATTAATAACTGCTGTAATTTTTCTGATAATAAAACTTATGAACAGGTATAACAATAAATCTATATACGAAATAAATAAACTTTTATACGGAAAGTACC
>NZ_JAHLEC010000254.1 GCF_018861705.1 Clostridium psychrophilum
ATACTTTTAGTCTTACGACTAAATTTTACTTTATACTAAAGTAATTAACTGGTTAAAACAAAATATTATTTCATTTCTTTACCTATTCTCTGTTTAATTTTCAAAGACCAATTTGATTTGTCATCATCTGACGACTTCTACAATACTATCAGTTTATCTTCTTGTTGTCAACTACTTTTTAAAACATTTTCATTTAAAAAGTTATTAGCACATAATAACATTCAATTTATTATGCCACTCGTTTGTAACGACAAGATATATGATATCATATAAACAGTAATATGGTTCAGCACCTAAAGTGTTCTAACCAAATTAGCTTACTATTGCTACATTTAAGTCTATATATTCCTTTAATTTGCACATCGATACACTTGGCTAGTTATCTATAATATTAAAACTACTATCAATATTTAATTTAATATATTTCCCCCCCATGACACTAAACACTATGTAATTACAAATTCGTTAAAGAAGATATTTGAAAATTACTGTGACCTATTTTTAAGAGATTAGGTTTAATATAAATACCATTGATTTATATAAACTTAAACAATCAGTCCATCGTTGGAAATTAGTATATAAAAAAACGAAATGATAGGGTTACAACATATTAGAGGAACAACCAATAGTAAACTCAGCTCTGTTTACCTTACTAATGTACAAATAATAGAAAAGCAAGACGCTAGGTAAAGTTACTAAAGGAGCAAGTAGAATTGTTTAAAAAATTATACGAGAAATAAATGCAAGTGGTACGAACAAATAATAAAATTATGTCTAAGGATATGCAATCGAAGTATGAGAAACATGATGTAATATATAGATACTTATATTAAACGTGTTTAACTTAAGAATATATAAGAACTATTAAGCTGATTTTGGAGAATGAATTCATCTACACCATATGATGGCTAAGCCGATTTAATAATTAACAACAATATAAGCAAAGTTTTAAATACTAAGTATGCATCTTTATTTTAAATAGGCTACTTTAAATTACAAAAAAGTAAAAAACACTAAGTTAAACTTAGTGTTTTTTTATTACCTGGCGACAACCTACTCTTCCACAAGGTTACCCCTGCAGTACCATCGGCGCATTGAAGCTTAACCTTCGTGTT
>NZ_JAHLEC010000255.1 GCF_018861705.1 Clostridium psychrophilum
TTCTGCTTTTTCTTGTTCATAGTAAGCACCATCTGTAATAACCTGAACCTTTTTATCTGATTCTTTCTTTTCAGAAATACTCTTTATAACATCATCTGAAAACTTAGAATCACTATAGATATTATGCTTAAGGTCATAATCAGTAATAATGCTAGTGCTATCGTTAAAAGTCTCAACAATATTTACAGTATAACCAATGTTTCCTTTATACTTGTGTCTATATGTAGCATCTGGATCTGTAGGGTTTTGAAGGCTTGTTGAGGATATATCTTTGCCATCTTTAAGTGTTAATTTATTATCTACATCTATAGTTGTTTGATCTTGAAGCATTCTAATTAAGAGTTGATAGCTTTCGCTATCGGTTATAATTGCATCCAAGTTTGAACAAGTTTGGCGAAGTATTTCTGAATGTTTTAGCAAAGTTAATAGCTTAGAAGTAGCTTCTAAATCTTGAGTTCTATATATGGTTTCATTTTTATTGCCTTTCACCAGGTATACTAAACATTCCTCCGGAATAAGGGATTTATTATATTCATTAAGGTCTTTAATGAGCCTATAGTTAACAGAATAAACTAATTCAATCCTGCTAAGCTTTTTACATGAGGAACTAACCATTAAAGAATCTACCCTTACTTTTTTGTTATTAATACAAAGATATTTTGCAGCAGCGGAAGCTAACGCTTCTACTTCAAGTTTAATTAAATCAATCCCAGAAGATTGTTCAAATTCAATAACCCTATTTCTAAAATTTGTTAAGGTATTTATAGAAACAGGTTGCTTGTCATAGGCTGTAGTATAAAGAGCATACTGGTATCTTATATCAAAGTGGAGAGAACCAATAAGTTCTTCATCAGTCTGCTGAAATATTTCTTTTATCATAAGTAAAGCAATAATAATATTTATAGGGGTGTTAGGTCTTGAGGCATGATCACTACTATAAATTACAGAAAAACGTTCCTCATTTATTTGAGGAAAAACATAATCCCTAAAGGCCTGCGCCCAACAATTCTTTAAAATATTTTGAAGATAT
>NZ_JAHLEC010000256.1 GCF_018861705.1 Clostridium psychrophilum
TAATTACTAAATTTACCATTGTTCGTGTTATGCAATGGTCTTTTTGTTATGCAATGAAATTAACAACTACTTTCGCAAATTTACACTTGACTTTAACTAGCTGGTCTATTAGTAAATAACTCAAAACAGTATTCAAGTCTATGTATTTTGCACTTTTCACTATCGATAACAATATTATCCAAACTTGTACAGCATGCAGCACCAATAATAATGATTTTATTACATGTTTCCTGACAGCTTTTAATTGCTTCTAATTGCTCATTTTGTCCGATACTTCCATAGATACACTCCGGAAGAAATGTTAAGATTTCAACATTTCTTATATTGTTTTTTTTTATTACAAATTGAACTTCTTCAGCAAAGTTTTTACAAACAACTATACCCAATTTTTCATTCATTCATTTCACACCTATTCTAAAAGATATTTGCTTTCTTTAATATTTTTTCTTACATTTATTATAAATGATTATATCATTTTCTACAACTGTGAAAGTATTCAATTAAAGTAATCTCCTGGGTCGCTGTAACATCTCTGAAAACGATGCCCACTTTAATAATTTTTTGATATTCAACTATCACATTTACGCTATTCTCGAATATTCTATATAACCAAAGAAAAACCTTAATAAAAAACTTACGTTAATAAATTAATATAATTAGAAAGGAATTAATAAAATGAAATACTATTTGAAAAGACAAAAATATGATAAAAGGGATTTTTTATTTTCAAAGCTTAAAAGCACAATTATACTACCTCCCTTAATAGATATGCGAAATTTAATGCCACCGATTTATGATCAATTGCAACTAGGATCATGCAGCGCTAATTCCAGTACTTCTTATGATGTGTTTTTATATAATAATAAAATAGATTTATCAAGATTATTTCAATATTATGATTATCCCACAAAAAGCTTGTAATTACTTCCAAACGTAGTAATTATGATATAATAATATCAAAATCAGTACGTAGAGGAGGATTACTATGTTTTGCAAAAAT
>NZ_JAHLEC010000257.1 GCF_018861705.1 Clostridium psychrophilum
AATAAAATTATATATTATTTAACTGAATATCAAAAAACAAACAATGTAATTTATTGCTATATATGTAATATTAAGCTGTTTTTTATATAAATTTTAAGAAAAGTCAATAATTATTTTAACATTTATTGGGTTTGTTAGGTTGATGGCTATGACCATAATGTATGATTATATGTTAAAAAAATACAAACAACATTACTTAAAATCAGGAATAAAATTGTTGGATAATATTTTTTCCAATTCTTCCAATCTCCAAATTTATAGCAAATAGCAATGGATACAACTGCAAGTAATATATAATACATAGAACACCCGCCTAATTTGAATATTAATGGTAGTTAACAGTAACTAATTACTATTATTAATGCCCTAATTTATTTAAATTATAAATTAGGGCATTAATAATAGTGTGTTAAAATAATCGTTTCACGATATTGGTTGTTTAACATTGTTATTATATTAAAGAATTATTGTAAAAAACTAAAGGAATTAGCATTATATAGCTAATTCCTTTAGTTTTTTATGATTATATTTAATTTAAGGGGACTCAAATTAAACTATCAATTATTTGTTACGCTTACTTATTATATAGTTATAATAACAAGTAATTGGATATTAGTATAACACACTTATGAAAAGTTTGTCGAACCAGGTCGGTTGAAATGAGTCTATCTAAAAAATCTCATATGCCTTCTTTTACATTGATTAATTTATTGGTTTTCTTAAAAACACACTAGTAACCTCATATTATTAGATTTGGAATATAAGAACATGAATTTATCACAATTGAAATAACTGGGTTGGTGTTGCTAATTTACGGTTTGTAAGCACTACCCCTAATATAATATTAGATATAGTTCGTGTTTTTTATAAAGAACTAAACCGCTAAAGACGGTGGTAGACGAGTGCTAATCACTTTAATTTTTCTTTTTTCTTAAATCAAATAAAAAAATAGCATCTTAAATAAGATACTACTTTATT
>NZ_JAHLEC010000258.1 GCF_018861705.1 Clostridium psychrophilum
ATTTTTGCAAAACATAGTAATCCTCCTCTACGTACTGATTTTGATATTATTATATCATAATTACTACGTTTGGAAGTAATTACAAGCTTTTTGTGGGATAATCATATAATATTATAAATCACCTAAAATACCAGTAAGTGGTGAAGAAGCCTGCGCATACATTTTAATGGCACCTGCACCTGATAAATAAGCCTTTCTTCCAGCCTCTACTGCAAGTCCAAAAGCTTCACCCATAAGTATAGGATCTCCAGCAGTTGCTATTGCTGTATTTAAAAGTACTGCAGCAGCGCCAAGTTCCATAGCCTCTGCAGCATCAGATGGTCTTCCAATGCCTGCATCTACAATAATTGGTAAATCTATTTCATTTATTAGAATTTTAATTAATTCTTTGGTCATTAGGCCCTTATTTGTACCAATTGGAGCACCTAGTGGCATAATTGCAGCAGCACCAACATCTCTTAAATGTTTTGCACACATAAGGTCTGGACTCATATAAGGAAGGACAATAAAACCTTCTTTTACCAAAATCTCAGTTGCTTTAATTGTTTCAAAATTATCAGGAAGGAGATATTTTTTGTCAGAGATAACCTCGATCTTAATTAAGTTTCCACATCCAGCAGCTTTTGCAATATGAGCAATACGTATTGCTTCTTGCGCATTTTTAGCCCCAGAAGTGTTTGGCAATAAAGTGCAAGATTTAGGTATAAAATTAAGTATATTCTCATTTTTTGAATTAAAATCTATTCGTCTAAGTGCAACAGTTACGACCTGAGCTTTTGACGCGTTAACTACATCAGGAATCATTTTGTTTGTTGGATATTTTCCTGTCCCGATAAAAAGCCTACTATTAAGTTCAATCCCACCTTGTATAATCTAATTATAAGTTTGATAAGAAACCTTCTTTAAATAATACGAATGATTTCTTACTTATCTTTATTAATGTTAATGTTTATTTTTATTCATTTCTAAATTT
>NZ_JAHLEC010000259.1 GCF_018861705.1 Clostridium psychrophilum
TGCAAACATACAATGTTTGATAAAAAGTTAATACATACTTCAACTAATAAAGAACCTAAAGATACTGAAAGAAGTTGTATAATAGCGACTCTTATGGGGCTTGGTACTAATATAGGTCTCAAAAAAATGGAGCAAGCAGTAAAAGGAATAACATATAAACAGATGAGTAATGTTGCTAATTGGAGAATGAGCGATGATAATTTAGATAAAGCTATGACAGAGATTATTAACTGTCAGCATAAGCAACCTTACGCTAGATATTGGGGTGATGGTACTACTTCATCATCAGATGGGGTAAGAGTTATAACAGGTGTTGAAACTTTAAATGCATCGTATAATCCACATTATGGATTTGAAAAGGGAGTAACTATGTATTCAGCTGTAAGTGATCAATACTCTAGATTTGGAGTAGGCGTTATAAATACAAACTCAAGAGATGCAATTCATGTAGTTGATATACTTCTCAATCATAATACAGAGCTTGAAATTGAAGAACACTATACTGATACCGCTGGATATACAGACCAAGTATTTGGATTAACTCATTTGCTTAGGTTTAGATTTGCACCAAGACTTAGAGATATATCAGATTGCAAATTATATTATGTTGAAAAAAAAGAAGAGTTTAAAAATATTCAATCAGTTATAAAAGGTAAGATAAATATCAATATTATAAAAGAGAACTTTGATGATATATTGAAACTTGCCCATTCAATAAAACAAGGTAAAGTCTCAGCATCATTGATAATGAGTAAATTAGGCTCCTATTCAAGACAAAATAGTTTAGCGAAAGCATTAAGTGAAATTGGAAAGATAGAAAAAACAATTTTCATATTAGACTATCTTTCGGATGAGAATTTCAGAAGGAAAATCAATACTGGATTAAATAAAGGTGAAGCAATAAATGCTTTGGCTAGAGCTTTATTTTTTGGAAAGCACGGAATGCTTTATGAGAAAGATATTCAAGGACAAG
>NZ_JAHLEC010000260.1 GCF_018861705.1 Clostridium psychrophilum
TTGAAATTTTCATATTAATTTACAATATTTTCAAGAGGCATAGCCTAAAATTTGAAATAGCTTAACTCCTACCGGAGAAAATATAGCTTTTTGTGGCTTAATCATATTATTACATTTTTATCAAAAAGAGATATAAATGAACTATCTGATAGAGCGTTAGTTGATAAATTTGGAATAACACAAGTTGATATGATAATAATTTTAGGAAACAGTATTCCGTATATAGCTGAAGTAGGGGCAAAAGCTTATAAAAGTAATTTAGCTAAAGATATAATGATAGTTGGAGGTATAGGTCATTCGACGAAATATTTAATTGAAAATGTACTACAGGATGATAAGTATAAAGATATTGATGTACATGATAAATCTGAATCAGATATATTAAAACAGATTCTCACATTAAGAGAAAATATTGAACCTGATAAAATTATTATAGAAAGCAAATCAACGAATTGTGGTTCAAATGCTTGTGAAGCATTAAAAATATTAAAGGAAAAAAGAAAAATTCCAAAATCAATAATATTGTTTCAGGATCCTACTATGCAATTAAGAAGTCATTCATCTTTTTTAAAAAGATGGAATGAAGAAAAAACATTAATTATAAGCTATTCTCCATTTTTACCAAAAGTAAAAAAATCAGAGAGTGGCTATGAATATATAAATGACAAAATAAGTGGATTATGGTCTAAAAGTAGATTTATTGATTTAATCATGGGAGAAATTCCAAGATTAAGGGATGACAAAAATGGATATGGTCCAAAAGGAAAAGGATTTATATCACATGTAGATATTCCAGAAGAAGTGTTAAGTTCTTATCAAAGATTGTTATCTTATTATATGATTATCCCACAAAAAGCTTGTAATTACTTCCAAACGTAGTAATTATGATATAATAATATCAAAATCAGTACGTAGAGGAGGATTACTATGTTTTGCAA
>NZ_JAHLEC010000261.1 GCF_018861705.1 Clostridium psychrophilum
TACCAAACTGGAAGTTTAACATAAACTTACCTAAGAAAGAAAATCCAATGGGTACATCAACTGTTAAGGGTAGCCAATTTGAGCAACCATTAATGGAATTCAGTGGAGCTTGTGCTGGATGTGGAGAAACTCCATATGCTAGACTTGTCACTCAATTATTCGGAGATAGAATGCTCGTAGCTAATGCTACAGGATGTTCTTCAATTTGGGGTGCTAGTTCACCTGCTTCACCATATACAGTTAATAAATGTGGTCAAGGACCAGCTTGGGCCAATTCATTATTTGAAGATAATGCTGAATTCGGATTTGGTATGTTCCTTGGAACAACTCAACAAAGAGATAAGGTTGAATTGCTTGCTAAAGAAGCATTAACAATGAATACAAGCGAAGCATTAAAAACAGTTATTAATGAATGGATTGAGAATAAGCAAGATGCAGAAGGTTCAAAAGCTGCAACTGCTAAAATGTTACCATTATTAAAAGCTGAAAAAGACAATAACGAAGTTTTGAAAGAAATATTTGATAAAAAAGATCAGTTAGTAAAGAAATCTCAATGGATATTTGGTGGAGATGGCTGGGCTTATGATATTGGATACGGTGGTGTTGATCATGTACTTGCATCTGGAGAAGATGTAAATATACTTGTAATGGATACAGAAGTATATTCAAACACAGGTGGTCAGGCTTCTAAATCTACTCCAACAGCAGCTGTAGCTAAATTTGCTGCAACTGGAAAGAGAACTAAGAAGAAAGATTTAGGTATGATGGCAATGTCTTACGGATATGTTTATGTTGCTCAAATAGCAATGGGTGCTGATAAAGCACAAACATTAAAAGCTTTCAAAGAAGCAGAAGCATATAACGGACCATCACTTATAATAGCATATGCTCCATGTATCAATCACGGTCTTAAAGTTGGAATGGGTTGTAC
>NZ_JAHLEC010000262.1 GCF_018861705.1 Clostridium psychrophilum
AAGCTCCACTGAATTCCATTAATGGTTGCTCAAATTGGCTACCCTTAACAGTTGATGTACCCATTGGATTTTCTTTCTTAGGTAAGTTTATGTTAAACTTCCAGTTTGGTAATTTAGCTTCTTGTGTTGCATATGGTTTCATGATTAAAGCTTTTTCTTTAGCAGGACAAACTTCAGCACAATTACCACAGCCACTACAATCTGCATTACTTATACCTATTGCAAAATGTTGACCTTCTAGTCCTTTTCCAATAGCTTTCTTACTTACGTAAGTTTTTGGAGCATTTTTAAGATCTTCATCGCTCGTTAAGAAAGGTCTTATTACAGCATGAGGACATACAAATGCACATTGATTACATTGTATACAATTATCTACTTGCCATTCTGGTATATTAACAGCAATTCCTCTCTTTTCAAAAGCAGCTGTTCCTGGCATTAATGTTCCGTCTTCTATTCCAGCAAATGCACTAACAGGTAAAGAATCTCCTTCTTGTCTGTTCATTACATCAGCAATGTTTTTAACGTAATCTGGTCTAGCATCTAATTCTTTAGTTGCATCTTTAACTGTTTTCCAGCTTGCTGGTACATTAACTTTAACAATTGATTCAACACCTTTATCAATTGCTGCATTATTCATATCAATAACTTTTTGACCTTTTTTACCATATGATGTAATAACAGCAGCTTTAAGATACTTAACTGCATCTTCTACAGGTATAACGTCTGCTAGTTTAAAGAAAGCAGATTGCATAATCATGTTAACTCTTCCACCAAGACCTATTTTACCTGCTATTCCTACTGCATCAATAATGTTGAAGTTAATATTGTGATTAGCAATATAGTTTTTCATTGTTGA
>NZ_JAHLEC010000263.1 GCF_018861705.1 Clostridium psychrophilum
TCAACAATGAAAAACTATATTGCTAATCACAATATTAACTTCAACATTATTGATGCAGTAGGAATAGCAGGTAAAATAGGTCTTGGTGGAAGAGTTAACATGATTATGCAAGCTGCTTTCTTTAAGCTAGCAGATATAATTCCAGTAGAAGATGCAGTTAAGTATCTTAAAGCTGCTGTTATTACATCATATGGCAAAAAAGGTCAAAAAGTTATTGATATGAATAATGCAGCAATTGATGAAGGCGTTGAATCAGTTGTTAAAGTTAACGTACCAGCAAGCTGGAAAACAGTTAAAGATGCAACTAAAGAATTAGTTGCTAGACCAGATTACGTTAAAAACATTGCTGATGTAATGAACAGACAAGAAGGAGATTCTTTACCTGTTAGTGCATTTGTTGGAATAGAAGACGGAACATTAATGCCTGGAACAGCTGCATTTGAAAAGAGAGGAATTGCTGTTAATGTACCAGAATGGCAAATGGATAATTGTATAGAATGTAATCAATGTGCATTTGTATGTCCTCATGCTGTAATAAGACCTTTCTTAACGAACGATGAAGATCTTAAAAATGCTCCAAAAACTTACGAAAGTAAGAAAGCTATTGGAAAGGGATTCGATGGTCAACACTTTGCAATAGGTATAAGTTTAGAAGATTGTAGTGGCTGTGGTAACTGTGCTGAAGTATGTCCAGCTAAAGAAAAAGCTTTAATCATGAAACCATATGCAACGCAAGAAGCTAAAATACCAAACTGGAAGTTTAACATAAACTTACCTAAGAAAGAAAATCCAATGGGTACATCAACTGTTAAGGGTAGCCAATTTGAGCAACCATTAATGGAATTCAGTGGAGCTT
>NZ_JAHLEC010000264.1 GCF_018861705.1 Clostridium psychrophilum
TTGGAATACCATTTTCATTAATTTTAGGTTTACCTATATCTTTAGTGCCTCTCGGATTGAGAGGGATTATAGGTATAATATCGTGATCTTTATAGAGATACTTATAATTTTCAATGGCATCAAAACCAGCATCACCTAAAAAATATATATACTTAAAATCAGGATGATAACTGAAAAAGTTATTAAGTACAGGTATAAGGCTCTTAGAATCATAGTCATCTTTATGTTCAGCGCCCGATAGGGCGTTAGCAATATCAATAGAATTATCACTATTATAGAAATCGATATGTCTTATGATGCCAAGACCATTTGTAATTAAGGCAACTTTCTTTGAGTAACAATAGTGTCCATTGATATAAGACAATTTGATATCTTTATTTGAAGAACATTCCTTAGGCATCTGAGAACAAGCGTAGCTGTGAGCATTAAAATTAGGGATGTTTTTAGAAAACTTTTTAGTATTTCTCATAACTGAGTCAAATGCTTTAGGGTTATTTTCTTTAACATATCCCTCAATGCCTGTAGTATCAGCAACAAGAATAGAGGAAAGTTCAGGGTTTAGTCTGTTACAAATAGGTTCAGTAATCTCAACAAGATTATTGAAAAACTGTAGAAAATCAGTTTCAAAGTCAATTTTTAGTCTTGAGAATTGAGATGCGTTTGGGACCTTAGAAAAACCACATAAAGTTTTAAGTTCTGACGAAAGATTAAGTATGTTGATTAATAAGGAGATATCTGGGATAGAAAGTATCATTTTTATAATCAAAGCAGTTAACATGGATGATAATTTATAATCTCTAGGGTGACCAGTTAGAGCATAATAATGATTAGTGAAT
>NZ_JAHLEC010000265.1 GCF_018861705.1 Clostridium psychrophilum
AACCGTAAGGAGTCAGCGGCCGAAGGTGGGATCGGTGATTGGGGTGAAGTCGTAACAAGGTAGCCGTAGGAGAACCTGCGGCTGGATCACCTCCTTTCTAGGGAGTAGAAACATTGACTTCGGTCGATGTTAAAGAAGAATTTAATTATTCTTCAAAATCTATTGTAATTAATCGTACCTATTTTCTGTTTAATTTTGAGAGACCAAGTAGTTTCTCATAAAAATTAGATTTTAATAATGGGGGTATAGCTCAGCTGGGAGAGCACCTGCCTTGCACGCAGGGGGTCAAGGGTTCGATTCCCTTTACCTCCACCATTAATGGGTCTATAGCTCAGCTGGTTAGAGCGCACGCCTGATAAGCGTGAGGTCGATGGTTCGAGTCCATCTAGACCCACCATTTATGTTCTTTGAAAATTGCACAGTGTAATAAAGTTGTTTAAAAAAATTTAGATTACGTATACGGATTGTAAAATCCAAGTAAGTAGTTAATAATTTATTTAATACAATTTCGCAATGTTAATATTTTAATAAGAAGTAATATAATTGTTTATGCAAATAAACAAGATTTAAGGTCAAGCTACAAAGGGCGCATGGCGAATGCCTTGGCACTAGGAGCCGAAGAAGGACGCGTTAAGCTGCGATAAGCTTTGGGTAGGCGCAAATAGCCAGTGATCCAAAGATTTCCGAATGGGGGAACCCACATAGCGTAAGCTATGTACTGCATACTGAATAAATAGGTATGCAGGGGTAGACCCGGGGAACTGAAACATCTAAGTACCCGGAGGAAGAGAAAGAAACATCGATTTCCTAAGTAGCGGCGAG
>NZ_JAHLEC010000266.1 GCF_018861705.1 Clostridium psychrophilum
GTTCTATGCCCAGAATGTGATGCAAATATGATAATCAAAGGACGATGAGATTATCATATTTGCTTGGCATAAGGGTTTTTACTCGACCGTAGGGAGATTTTGTTCTTTATTATAGACTGCTTTGCAAGTTTGCGAGATGATCTTATTCCATTAAAATATCCATAAACAAATAATTTAAGCATATTTTTAGGACTAAACATTGGTCTTCCTGAGATATTGTTATTTCCTATTTTAAATCCTAAAGATTCAATGTCTAATGTATCAATAATTTTATCGATAACCCTAACTTCGCTATCGGATTTCACATAATCTTCAAGACATTCAACGCTCGCTTGTAGCCTATCTCTTCCCCCAATATAGTTCATAACTTATCCTTCTCCTTTAGTATAATATATTGTTTATATTATACTAAAATAATTAGACGATTAATAGCTTATTTTAGGTTTTCGCACAGCCTGCCGGGGGTCTTTGTGAGGCGGAGGCGAACTTGACGAGTTGTGGGGTTTGGACAGTTACCTAAAAATAATAAGGGCTGGCATAATAAAATAACATTTAGCATGGCTATAATGTTTTATAGACGGTTTACATTTATTGGTCTTCTGACACATAGCCATCAACCTAACAAACCCAATAAATGTTAAAATAATTATTGACTTTTCTTAAAATTTATATAAAAAACAGCTTAATATTACATATAGGTGAATTGAAAAAGTAACTTCCACTTTGCAGAGTTAACTTCCACCGTAAAAAGAGTTGAAAAAGTTTTTCAATAAAAAAACGTTTATTTTTGCTATTCTTCTAAC
>NZ_JAHLEC010000267.1 GCF_018861705.1 Clostridium psychrophilum
TTATTGAAATTTTCATATTAATTTACAATATTTTCAAGAGGCATAGCCTAAAATTTGAAATAGCTTAACTCCTACCGGAGAAAATATAGCTTTTTGTGGCTTAATCATAGTTTTACTTTTAAAAAAATTGTGTATTAGTAATCTTGCTGACTTTGATATATAAGTCGACCATAATATACCTAATTCTGATGAAGTTATTTGTATTTTTGCTTCAGTTGTCATCTAAACCCTTCTTTCTTTGATTTTTAACATTATATTAGCAGCAATAAAGTTAAAATCTTTATTATTTATTATGTTTAAATTCATCTTATTTTATGCTACTATATGGTATTTTCATTAAGAAAAATAATATATGAGGACTTATAAGTGCAATACCCCAAGCATACAATGGCTTTTTATAATGAAGATATAGTACCGAGAACAATATATAATTAAATATAGTAGAAAACCATATATTCCAACCATTAAAATGAGAGAAATATCCTAGTTTTAGGCCAATCCATTCTGCTATAGTGTAAACAACAACATAAAACGAAATATGAGTAATGATTTTCGTCATTTTCTTCGGAAAATTAGGAATAAATAGCATTACTGTACTTGGATATACTGTTATACAAATAAATAGATCGCAAAACGAGTGATTTAATATTTTTGTATCATACAACCATAATGTACATAGCCATCAACCTAAGAATTGAAACATATTCCAAATGATGATGGCTATCATTATTTTATAAATGGAAGTTGTAATATGGGCAAAAATAGAATTTTTTCAAAATAATTAA
>NZ_JAHLEC010000268.1 GCF_018861705.1 Clostridium psychrophilum
CTTTGAAACCCTATTTTCTAATCTTAACTTATCAGCAATCATTGCTATAAATTCTGAATTTGTAGGTCTGCCTTTTTCATTGTTTATAGTATAACCAAAAATCTTATTAATAACGTCTACTTGTCCTTTACTCCAGGCAACATCTATCGCATGTCTCATTGCTCTTTCTACCCTACTTGCAGTAGTATTGAATTCTTTACCTATTGATGGATATAATTCTTTTGTAATTGCTGATATAAGTTCAGGATCACTCACTACCCTGTTTATTGCTTCTCTTAAATACAGATAACCTTTTATATGTGGAGGTACCCCAATTTTATGCATAATATTAGTTATTTGAGCAATCATATCAACTGATCGACTTTTATTGGTTTTAATTTCAGTATCATCAAGATAAGTAAGTCTCTTTTTTACATCATCATTACCAATCGTCTTATTTAACATTTGTCTTATTCTTTTAACAAGCATATCCATGTCAAAAGGTTTTAAAATATAATAATCTGCACCGAGCGTTATAGCTCTTTGTGTTATTTTCTCTTGACCAATTGCTGATGCAACTATTATATAACTTATACTCCGCACAATGTATTACAAAAGGCCTACATTTATTTTCAGAGCTTTTTTACTGGATTTTTATTAAAAACAGTACCTTTAAATATTTTTCAAATGCATCTGTACAAAATTCTTTAAGGCGTAGCCTATAAAATTAATACCTTAAAATCAAAACAATATTTTATTAGTAATGCTAAACATGAAAATATTCTTTATATTTATTCATTCC
>NZ_JAHLEC010000269.1 GCF_018861705.1 Clostridium psychrophilum
ACGAGGTTAATGGCTATATATCTTCAAGATTAAAACTTTGTGGCATAGTCGATGAGATCTTTAATGCTAATGCAATAGAAGCTATTAATTCCTGCTGCAATGGGTCTACAAGGCTTCTTAATACCATTCTTGAGAAGAGTTTAATGATGGGATATCAGAAGGGTCTAAAAGTAATTGACACTGAAATTGTAATGAGTGTTCAAAATGAAATTAATCTTATATAACAATATATGAAAATATGAGGGGTGGTTTAAATAAATGGTTTTTGAATGTACAAATCAAACTAAAAACAAAAAAGAAACTTGGACTGGAAGAGTAACATCAATTATTAACTACGGAAGCCATTATGAAATAAAAATTGAAAGTCGTTCAGGTATTATGGTGTTGCTTGGAAAAACTACCTTAGGGAATTTTGCCTGCATGCCTGATTTTGGATCCGGTTGTCATTTAGCTGAATTAAAAGACAAGTTCTACAGTACTGAAAATCTTTGTGGTGTTATGGGTAAAATTGATGGTATCACAGTTGCCTGTGCTTTAGCAGCGATAGCTGCCCAAATAGATTCTATATAATTATGTTGAATCATAAATTAAATAAGTTTAATACTTGGAGTAGCGATGCTACTCTATTATTTTAGATTTTAGCCTTGAACATCAGGTTAAGATAAAGTGTAAATTCCGGTTAAATTATTATGTAAATCGGATAAATATATGTGCAAATCCATGATTTAACTAGATAAATTAATTTGTAAAACTTAGGATAAGATAAAGTGTAAATCAACA
>NZ_JAHLEC010000270.1 GCF_018861705.1 Clostridium psychrophilum
TTGTAGACCCATTGCAGCAGGAATTAATAGCTTCTATTGCATTAGCATTAAAGATCTCATCGACTATGCCACAAAGTTTTAATCTTGAAGATATATAGCCATTAACCTCGTCTTTGGATATACCTTCATAATTATAGTTAATTACAATTCGCTGCTTTAAAGCATCATGTATTTGTTTTGATAAGATGTTATTTAACAACGGTTGTCCAGAAAGTATTAATATGGCATAGTTTTTTGAGTCCATATCAAAGTTTAGCAACAGTTTCAAGTCATTTAAAACATCTGTTTTAAGGTATTGTGCTTCGTCTATCATAATAAGGGGTATAATTTTTTTATCTCTAGATAATGAAATTATTCTTTCCTGTATGCCTTTAAAGAGATCTATTTTCTTTGAATAGGGCTCCACTCCCAAGCCGTAGGCTATCGATTTATAAAATTCTAATACTGTAACAGTAGATAATGTAATATAAATAATCTTGTACAAATTTGGATTTAGACTGTTTACGAAACATCTTAAGGTATAGGTTTTTCCAGTGCCTGGAAGTCCAGTAAAAAGTCCGATGCCTTTAATATTTTTAAGATGTTCCATTCTTGACATTGCTTGCGCAAAATCGCCAGATTTATAAAAATTCTTTTCACTTAAGCTTTTTTCAAAAGGATTAAACTCCATTCCCCAATATGCTTTATACATTTTTATTTACCTCCGTTTATCTTAGAATAATCAATAACATTTCTTTTTACTTTAGAGTTATCTACACGTTTAAGAGGATATACAA
>NZ_JAHLEC010000271.1 GCF_018861705.1 Clostridium psychrophilum
CCTTGTCCCCATTATTAAGTAACGTAATGTTAAATGAACTTGATATAGAACTAACAAAGCGAGGACTAAAATTTTGTAGATATGCTGATGATGCAAATATATACGTTAAAAGTGAGAAATCAGCAAATAGAGTAATGAGTAGTATCACAAGATTTATTGAGGAAAAGTTAAAGCTTAAAGTGAATAAAGATAAGAGTACAGTAGATAGACCTTGGAAACTTAAATTTTTAGGATTTTCGTTTTACCGAGTAAAAGGTGAATATAGAATGAGAGTTCCTCAAAAACCTATAGACAAATTCAGAGCAAAGCTAAAGGAATTAACTTCAAGAAGTAATGCGATGAGCATGGAATATAGATTTAGGAAACTCAAGCAGGTAATAGTAGGATGGGTAAACTATTTTGCTATTGCAGATATTAAAACTATTCTTAAAACACTTGATGAATGGTTAAGACGAAGAATTAGAATGTGCTTTTGGAAACAGTGGAAGAATATTAAAACAAAACATGAAAACCTTATTAAGTTAGGTTTAACACGCAATAAAGCTTGGCAATATGCAAATACAAGGAAAAGCTATTGGAGAACATCCAACAGCCCAGTATTAGCCAAAACATTAACTAATAAATACCTTAAAAAGATAGGTTTAGTTTCTATATCTGAAATATATTTATTAAAACATTAATTTCTATTGAACCGCCGTGTACCGAACGGTACGCACGGTGGTGTGAGAGGTCGCTAAATAAACTAATTATTTAGCTCCTACTCGATT
>NZ_JAHLEC010000272.1 GCF_018861705.1 Clostridium psychrophilum
TAATTATTTTGAAAAAATTCTATTTTTGCCCATATTACAACTTCCATTTATAAAATAATGATAGCCATCATCATTTGGAATATGTTTCAATTCTTAGGTTGATGGCTATGGCCTGTTGACACGACCCCGTTGTAAAATCTGGAAGCAGTGCGTACAGGTTTTACTTTCTAACTTATATTATTAGGATATATTAAACTACACGTCTACATGTATGTTGAATTACAAAAGGTTGGAGTAAAGGTTGTTGGTACAGGAGTATCACCAAGTGCAACTTTTATTGACACGTCAACAACAGCTACATTAGAAGCAGGAGCACAGGTTTTAACAGTGTTTGGCGCACCTGGTGAATCTACTAACCTTTTATTTAATAGAATTACAATTACTCCAATTCAATAGTAAGTATACACTTATAGATTTTCAAGTATAAATAACCTTGATACAAAAGGAAAATTAATGTAATAAAGAAAAAAAATAAAGACGGTTTAGGAGCAACTGTCTTTATCTTTTTTTTGAGGCTTAATCAGAAGTCTATTAAATTAAAGTCTACGTTTGTGGTTCTACATTATATAATCTCTACAAAGCTTATTTTAAAAGTAAGCGTCAAATAGCCCACACCTTAACGTAAGGTATGAGCTATGATATTATTTCTTTAGCGGCTTTCTGCAGCTATTCGGTAAATCCTTGGACCATGGAAGAAGCACAT
>NZ_JAHLEC010000273.1 GCF_018861705.1 Clostridium psychrophilum
TTAGAAGAATAGCAAAAATAAACGTTTTTTTATTGAAAAACTTTTTCAACTCTTTTTACGGTGGAAGTTAACTCTGCAAAGTGGAAGTTACTTTTTCAATTCACCAATATTTCATTAAAGTACCATTTATAACATATTACAATTATTTTTCTAAAACTTTATACTCTACATCTATATATTTGTCTTCATCATAAAATCTTTCTGATTCTCCATAGATGCGTACATTTGTTTCTACCGCATTCTCCGCAATATACTTTGCAGTATTAACAGCTACATCAATAGTTTTATCTACTAGAACAGCGGTTACTGCTGCTGTTATCTTTGTGGTTTTACCCACCACTCTAGAAGCTATTTTGCTATACTTCTTACTACTTTGTGAGAATTTTTTTCTACCGGATTTTTCTGCTATAGAAGAGATAACATTTCCCGTTAATTCAATACCATAACCTGCAGTATTTCCAACTACTTTTCCAACACCATATATTACTTTCCCTGCCATTGTCATAATTATCACCATACCTATACTCATACTTATATACAATTAGTATACCATATTATTCACAAATTATTACTAATATGATTATCCCACAAAAAGCTTGTAATTACTTCCAAACGTAGTAATTATGATATAATAATATCAAAATCAGTACGTAGAGGAGGATTACTATGTTTTGCAAAAATAA
>NZ_JAHLEC010000274.1 GCF_018861705.1 Clostridium psychrophilum
GCAGGACTTAAAGTTTCAGGTTTTAGTATTTTAAATTTATTAGAGTAGCGGTTTAACAATTGAAAACTTTTTCCTGAAAAATCCTGCATCGTACAGGCCTGTTTGCTATGTCTATTTTTATTACTAACTACTCTCTGAGCATAAAATTTATAGTGCTTAATGATTCTAAACAAAATGAAGTTTTACACATTAGTTTCCGTGACTACTCTAATCATTTTGATAAGTACTGCTACCCTCTACATTAATGTCCACAGTTATTGCATCTGCTCTCTATCATCAATGAGCATCTTATCAACAATTTTCATGTACTAAGTTACCATTTCATCTCCTTGTGCAAATAAAATTCATTCCATAAAAACAACAAGAGAATTTATTCATTGCCCTCTGTTATTTTTACCAACTAAACCTCCACCATTACCTGATGATGCGCTTTGTGTACCATGGATTGATGCTCTCTTACCATTTTTTTGCATAGCAGATTTTGCTTTTTTTTCTTCAATAACTTTCTTCATTATTTCCATGTTTTTGCTTATATCATTTTTCATATTTTTACCCTCTTTTTTTTAAAGATAGTGTTAACACTATCTTTGTTTTATTTATTTAAGACCCTGCAATTGCAAGGATTGTAGCTGTTTTTAAGAAAAAAAACAATGACCCCCTCTTTCTGGTATAATTG
>NZ_JAHLEC010000275.1 GCF_018861705.1 Clostridium psychrophilum
TAAAGTCTGGTTAAATTATTTTGTAGATTGGATAAATGAATGTGCAGTTTAGTTATTTGAATGGATAAATTAATTTGTAAATGTTAGGATAAGATAAAGTGTAAATCAACAGTATATCCATAAGACACGGCTATGTGGTTAGTTGAAATCCACATTGTAGTTTTTATAGGAAAGTTTGATATAGGTAACTCTGCATATTCAGCCGATTCTACTAACATTTTATCTGGACTATAATCAACTCTTATATTTATAGCTTGAGATTTTAATATTAGTTTTGATTCAATGGCTTTTGACAAATGTTCAAAGAATTTAACTTTAGTATTATCTGATACTTCTTTAATTTCCATTTTTTGATTTCTGTTTTCAACAGCTCCTGTTTTACTATCGTCACCATTATCAAATTCAGGATTAATTATTACATTTGCCCACCAGTTCGCTGCAATTTTTGATATTTCAATTATACTTTTAGTCATTTATAATCCCGCCTTTTTACTAATTAATTATATTTATTCAATACTCTTTTAACTTCTTTATAATTTAATTCAAATGACCTGTTGTAAAATGAAGTTGAACCAATAAGAAATCCATAGTGGATTAATTCTGTGTTATGCTTTAATCGCCTAAACTAAAACACACAGGAGGATAATCACTATGG
>NZ_JAHLEC010000276.1 GCF_018861705.1 Clostridium psychrophilum
CATAAGTATATACTCAAATGATGATAGCCACCAAAATTGCTCAATTTCTGAAACAAGCTTAAGAACGATGCCGCGTTAGTACTACTATGGCGATTCAATCTTTTCCTTCTTTCTGAAATCTGATTTAAAAGCAATTGTATTAACTCTAATTTACATAAATGTGTTTTTAATCCTTCTAGCTCTTCATTATTTTCTAAAAATAGACGTAACTTCCCCCTCCCCTAAATAAAGACTTTATGCTATTTTATTTGCTTCTCCTGGTGGAGAGTAATTTTGGCGATTCAACTTATCTTTTGTAACCATTTTACCTTTACCACAGCATGAGCAGATATTTATATCTATTCCTGTCAGCTTTAAAAGAAGCTCCGCTGCACTTAACTTAACATCCAAATTTTCACTAATACTTTGTACTGCACCTGTAAGTTCTTTGCATTTTTGAAGTTTAGTTGACCTATTTCTATTGCTTAATATTCCATAGTGTCTAATTTTAACAAATTTTCTTGGTAAAACATGCATGAGAAATCTTCTAATAAATTCATCTACCGTAAGTGTCATAAATTTTTCTCTATTATGGTCTTTATAATCTCTCCATTTAAATGTTACATAGCCATTTTCTAAATTTACAATTCGATGATTAGCTATCGCT
>NZ_JAHLEC010000277.1 GCF_018861705.1 Clostridium psychrophilum
GAAAACAGACCACTTATAGTTGGTGGAAGATATGGACTTGGATCAAAAGATACTACTCCAGCTCAAATTGTTGCTGTATATGATAACTTAAAAGCAAAAGCTCCTAAAAACAACTTTACTATAGGAATAGTTGATGATGTTACTAATTTATCACTTGAAATAGGAGAAGATATAACTATAGCACCAGAAGGAACTAAAGAATGTAAATTCTGGGGACTTGGATCAGATGGTACTGTTGGAGCTAACAAGAGTGCAATCAAAATCATAGGAAACCATACAGATATGTATGCACAAGCTTACTTTGCATATGATTCTAAAAAATCAGGCGGAGTAACAATTTCTCACTTAAGATTTGGTAAAAAAGCTATAAAATCAACATATTTAATTAGTTCTGCAAACTATGTTGCTTGTGGTAACCAAGCTTATGTAACTAAATATGATGTTCTAAAAGGAATTAAAGATGGTGGAACATTCTTATTGAATTGTATATGGAGTCCTGAAGAATTAGAGAGGCATTTACCTTCAACAATGAAAAACTATATTGCTAATCACAATATTAACTTCAACATTATTGATGCAGTAGGAATAGCAGGTAAAATAGGTCTTGGTGGAAGAGTTAACATGATTATGCAA
>NZ_JAHLEC010000278.1 GCF_018861705.1 Clostridium psychrophilum
ACAAGGGTCCACCTTGAGGTGCTCCTTCTTCAGTATTCATAAATACCCCGTTTATCATAACTCCACTTTGTAGATACTTTCGTATCAGACAAATTACTCTACCGTCTTTAATATCTTCCGATAGTATTCTTATTAACTTATCATGATTTATCGTATCAAAGTATTTGGAAAGGTCAATATCTACTACCCATTTATACCCGGTATTGATATAACCCCTACATTTCTCAATAGCTTGTTTTGCACTCCTTAAAGGCCTAAAACCATAACTATTATCTGAAAATTTCTTTTCATATATTGGTATTAGAACTTGCGAAATTGCTTGTTGAACAACTCTATCTACTACAGTAGGTATTCCAAGTAGTCTTATCCCCCCTTCAGGTTTGGGTATTTCTACCCTTCTTACTGCTTGAGGTCTATATCTACTTTCCAGTAATGATTGCCTTAATTCTTGTCCATGCTCTTTTAGGTATTGTAGAAGTTCATCTACTGTCAAACCATCAATCCCATGGCTTCCTTTATTGGCTTTTACTCTTTTATATGCTTTATTCATATTATCTCTCGATAATATTTGCTCGAGCAAATCATTACCGTATCTATTTACATTGTTTCTTCCTTCTTCT
>NZ_JAHLEC010000279.1 GCF_018861705.1 Clostridium psychrophilum
AATAAAGCAACATTAAATTTCTTCAGGATACATTTTCACTTTTCAACCCACATTCTAAATCCTAATATTTCCATTATTGTTTTTTCATAAGTTAGTTAACACTATCATTTCGAATTAATATAACCTATAAACAGATTAGAAAATAAAAATTTTTATGGAATATATTTAAGTTTTTTAATATACAATAATTATATTCAACCCTTTAGTGTTTTTATAATTATTCCCCCTTGTTTAGCGTTCGCTATAATAGCATAAATTTTTCCTTTTTTTTCATACAATACTATTGTAACAGAAAATAATAATTTTTTATACAACTATGATTTATAAAAAAATATAATTTCATAATTTATACATATATATTTAAATTATCCAATAACTAAATGATTATATTCTGTAACACACTATATATATCGGTTTAAAAATCTATTATATAAGTATAATAAAACATATAATTAAAAATAAGGTGAATTGAAAAAGTAACTTCCACTTTGCAGAGTTAACTTCCACCGTAAAAAGAGTTGAAAAAGTTTTTCAATAAAAAAACGTTTATTTTTGCTATTCTTCTAACAAA
>NZ_JAHLEC010000280.1 GCF_018861705.1 Clostridium psychrophilum
ATTGTTTCTTCCTTCTTCTGACATAGAAGAAATACTATGCACTTCTACGTTACCTTTGAGTTCCACTCTATTCTCTCGTAGAGAGCCTTCTTTATGAAGTTGTCTGCTTTTATCATATTTCTTCGTATCTTTCAAAATTCCAAAACCTCCTATTGTTCAGTCCTTCCCACACTAACGCGTTTAGCGTGGTACTATGACTTCTGCTGACTTCTGATAGTTCAGACATACATCACTGTATGGTTTGTTATTTCTAAATTCATATCCACAACTTATCTATCAGATCTCCCCGGGTAAGAACGTCTACTTTCCCTCCAAATATCTGCTACATTTACACCGCCTGTTTCGGATAGTTAGGGCTTCGTTTTGTTTAGCAAACTTACCCACAAGCATATGCCTTATATGTAGTTTCTGTTCGTCAGACCAGAGTTTTGCTGCCGACTTCCTTCAGATTCCGCCTCACGGTGGACACCCTTGTCTTAAGCTAACGGATGGCACTATCAGCCCCCGTATCGGACTTTCACCGACGAGTAAACGCCCATGCCAGGCACACTAAAAA
>NZ_JAHLEC010000281.1 GCF_018861705.1 Clostridium psychrophilum
CGCCCTATTCAGACTTGGTTTCCCTTCGGCTCCGTACCTTAAGTACTTAACCTTGCTACATATCGTAACTCGTTGGCTCGTTCTACAAAAAGCATGCTATCACACATATAAAGTGCTTTAACCGATTGTAGGCACACGGTTTCAGGTTCTATTTCACTCCCCTTCCGGGGTTCTTTTCACCTTTCCCTCACGGTACTTCTTCACTATCGGTCACTAGGTAGTATTTAGCCTTGGGAGGTGGTCCTCCCAGCTTCCCACAAGGTTTCACGTGTCTCGTGGTACTCTGGATTAGATCTAACTGTTTTTCCTTTTCATTTACAGGCCTATTACCTTCTGCGGAGCAGCTTTCCAGCTGTTTTCAATTAAAGAATTACAGTGTTTATGATCTATCCTCAACCCCTAGGTCAAAGACCTAGGTTTGGGCTCTTTCCCTTTCGCTCGCCGCTACTTAGGAAATCGATGTTTCTTTCTCTTCCTCCGGGTACTTAGATGTTTCAGTTCCCCGGGTCTACCCCTGCATACCTATTTATTCAGTATGCAGTACATAG
>NZ_JAHLEC010000282.1 GCF_018861705.1 Clostridium psychrophilum
CTTTGAAACCCTATTTTCTAATCTTAACTTATCAGCAATCATTGCTATAAATTCTGAATTTGTAGGTCTGCCTTTTTCATTGTTTATAGTATAACCAAAAATCTTATTAATGGAATTGACGGAGTTACTGGTGCTACGGGAAATGTTGGAGCCACTGGTGCAACTGGATCATTTCCAGCCATATTTGGTCAAATATTTAATGGAGGTGATCAGGTAGTACCTCTAGAAACAGATGTAATATTTGATAGTAATGGATTAATGCAAGGGGTTACCCATGTCCTCGGGACAACTGACATTCAATCTCACTAATAGTAAGGTTAATGTCTTAAAATTGTATTTTAACTACAGATAAATGCAACTAATTTTTTTATTTTTTCTTTATATTGCACTTTTTTATTATATAGGAAACAGCTTGTGGAAACCGCTGTGGATAACATTTTAGATAACATTTTAGATGAAAATTAGGTGGAAAATTCAAGAGAAATATGAGATGATTAAATCATGAGAAAAAATAAGATTACTATAAA
>NZ_JAHLEC010000283.1 GCF_018861705.1 Clostridium psychrophilum
TGGAAGAAAGAAAATACCAATTGATGAAAACTTTAAGGCTGTTTATAGGAAGTGGAAGCAAGGTAATATAACTGCTGTAAAAGCTATGGAGCTTGTTGACATGAAAAATAACACTTTTTATAGAAGAGTTAAAGAATATGAATCACTTTGAGAATATTATAAAAATTCCTTGGATAATTTGCCTATTCCACCTTTTCGGGGGGATGGGCAAAAACACCCATATATTACTCAGCATATTAATCGTTTTGGGCGTTATAATTTAGATTTGAATCGTAAGCCACCAAATATAAACTATGATTTATCGTTGACTATGGCATAAATGAGTAATTCACTACATTAGATAGGAATGGCAACATATTTAAATTGGTAAAAACTGTCTTATGGCTGTTTTTTACACGAATCGTTGCCGTACCCCTAATTTTGATAATACAAATTTATTATTTTCTATTGATACACCTTTAAGTTTTTTTATATTATCAGATACGTATTTTAATTTGTTATTTAATAGGGTCAATCTATCAGTTA
>NZ_JAHLEC010000284.1 GCF_018861705.1 Clostridium psychrophilum
TGTTCTATGCCCAGAATGTGATGCAAATATGATAATCAAAGGACGATGAGATTATCATATTTGCTTGGCATAAGGGTTTTTACTCGACCGTAGGGAGATTTTGTTCTTCTGTTGTAGAATGTCAAGTAAAATTGCCCCCCATTTACGTTGAATATTGACCCCCCATCCTAAACTACAACCAGGTCAAAATCATCTCGTTTTAAATTCTTAGTGTTAATTATTAATTTTCGTGTTTCTTGATCAAGTGATACATATTTACTTAAGATTATTATTCTATCTTTAATAAGTTCCTTAACCAGTTCATCGAAGTTCGAATTGGAACTAGGCCCCGAAAGGGGCACCGTTCCTTTGGTTTTATGACTATCAAGTTCATCTATGCTCATAAATTCAGCAGTAATTACATCTTCTTGCTGTAGACGTGTAGTTTAATATATCCTAATAATATAAGTAACTTGCAAATTTAAGTAACCCTTAAAATATAAAAAGGATAAAGGAATATGTTAATTAAATTTAACATTCCT
>NZ_JAHLEC010000285.1 GCF_018861705.1 Clostridium psychrophilum
AATAGAAAGGTCCTACCGGACAATTAAAGATAACTGGATGAACGGTATTAATTGGAATGATTATGAATCTTTAGATGAATTAAATACTGACTTTAACAAATATCTAAATGAAAAATATACCAATATAATTCATTCTAGCATAGGGACAACCCCTAGAGCAAGATATATTAAAGATATTGACAGAATAAAATTTACGTCAGTTGAAGAGCTTGATAATCACTTTCTACACCGCGTAGCAAGGAAGGTTAATAATGATGCTACTATACAATTACTTTGCAACCAATTTGAAGTTCCTGCAAAATATATGGGACAGAAAATCAATGTAAGATATTCACCTATTAATTTGGACAAAGCCTTTATTTTTAATAAAAATAATAAAATAGTTGATGTTGTATATCCTCTTAAACGTGTAGATAACTCTAAAGTAAAAAGAAATGTTATTGATTATTCTAAGATAAACGGAGGTAAATAAAAATGTATAAAGCATATTGGGGAATGGA